>JAEUVW010000285.1 GCA_016786525.1 Chitinophagaceae bacterium | reverse complement strand
GACCCGCAGAACATTTATAACCTTTCGCCGACAGCTCCTTTTGTAGACAGCACCCTGGAGATCGAATTCGGTTGGGACTGGATCGACCGCACCCCTTCTGAAATACAGATCGCCGGCCGCTTCTTTGATGCAGCCCAGGTGAATGCGCCTACCTCCATACCCTCTGGATTTTCAACAGACCCGGATGCTGCAGCACTGCCGCATATCCGCATCCGCTTTTCTTCCACCAACCCGAATGATGTACCGACCACTACACTCGGAACGATCTGCATCGTACAGCCCAATGCTCCAGCTACCCCGGATACACCAAGCTTTGGCAGCAACGACATCCCAAGCGCCAACCTGAAAAAATACAAACTGATCATACCCAGCATCAAATCACGCTTCAATGGATTGCCCCCCAACCAGGTCGCTTTTTCCGCCTTCATACGCGGCCTGGAACGGGTACGGGTACCGGTAAACGGCTGGTGCAACTGGCAAAGTGGCTACAACACCTTACCTGACGGAACTATAGTGAAAGAAGGCGGGTACATTACCCGCCTGGCCGATCCGCGTCCGCCGGCAGTGACTGTATTCCCAGCCACAGTATTGTTCACGGCAGTACCTGACGCAGCGAAGATCGCCAGGGGTACTTTACGCTGGGATGCCGCACACGGTGCTCTAGCGTATCACCTCTGGGAAGCCAGCGAAACTGCCGTACGTGTGGTGCTGGAAAAAAAGCTGAAGGCAAAATTTCCGGCCGATCCGTCCAAATGGTTAAAAACACTGTCTGTTCCTCTGGTCGAAAGAGCAACACAATTGCGCGACCTGCTGGCCCAGGCAGAATATGCAGCCGTATGTCAGCGTGCATTCAGCCGCTTGTCTAAAGAGCCGATCCGGGCCACGAACTACGAGCTGGCAATTCCCGGCAGTTCGGACGGCCTGTTCCTGTACCAGCTCAGCAGTGTGAACGCCGCGAATATCGAAAGCGGGAAAAGCAATGTGATCTTTTTTGCCGTGCCCAAAGTAGTGACGCCCGCCGCACCTCTGCTGCAGGTCCGCCCGTATAAAAAGAAAAAAGCGTCCGACCCTGAAGGCGAAGGACTGGAGATCAAGGTCCTCACTACACTGGGAGAAGAGCCTGCCGGGTACCACCTGTACCGTACACGCAAAAAAGTGATCGGTAACGATCCGGGCATGAAAGGCTTGCCGGTACTGGAACACGAAGCCCCGGAATGGACAGACACAACATTGGAGATGCTGGATGGCACACAGTTTTCCGGCAAGATGATCCGCGAGCTGGGCCTCAGCCGCAGTTGGAAGCCCCTGGTGTACCAGGCCGTAGCGATCGGCAAGACAGACAGTGCCTACGGACGTATCGGAGGGGAGAGCGAAGGCAGCAGCACAGAGATTGCCTATTTCCCGCCGGACAGCCCGCCGACATTAATCAGCACCAGCCACTATGGCAATACCTTCAGCACGGTATTCCAGGTACGCAGCAATGCCCCCTTCGACAAAATGGACCTGGGCAAAACAATCGTAGATGTATACAGCCTGGGCAGTAATAACGAAAGAGTATTGCTGCGCTCTTTTACCGCCCCGGAAACCGTAAGAAGCGCCTCAGCGATGACACTGGCGGCAAATGCAGGCGAAGCGGCACAACTACCGAAAATGCAATACCAGCCTACCGATGCGGCGACCGGCATCACGACCTTCAGTCTTTGCCTGCCGGGTAGCAGCGTCAACGCACTGGTGCGGATCACAGACCCCCTGAACCGTTTTACAGAGATACAAATTCAAGCTTAAGACAACGGCTTTCACTGACCCATCTTAAACCAATACATTATGTCTTTCCTTAAAGATCTGACCAAAGAAAACCTGAAACAGTTCGGCATACAGGGCCTGGGTTTTACCATGCCGGCCACCACGCAAAAACTGGTGGACAGCAGCTCATCATCTGTTACCTTCAATGCGGGAGAGCTCACGCTGAGCAGCAGCAACAATTGGCTGGCCCCATTCAGTGGAGTATTGAACAAGGTAAACAGCACAGATAAGAAGATCAGGTTCAGCCTGCAAAAGGCAAACGGTGACATGGTGAATGAAACAGGCGCCTTGTTGCGATTGTTCCCGCAACAGATCCTGCGCCTGAAAAGACTGCTGGCGGTTAAATTTGAAGAGACCGGCACCCATAACCCGGAACGCGCGAACGGTATCCCGAAACGCCAGGTACCGGCCTTTATCTTTATTGAAGACAGCGCTGCAGACAGCATTACGGAAGGCATTGCTGCAGCGGGTACAGACCTGGGCCTTGCCGGGAAACTATCGTTTTATGACGAACAGGGGTATATCATTCACCCGATGTATGCGGTCAGCCTCATCAAGAGCCTGCTGGCTATTTATCCGGCACTGAATATCGATAGCGCACTCAGCGATCACCTGAACGCCATTACCGGGCTGGAAACAACAAACACCAATACCGTGCGCCTGGTGCAAGCTGACGGTAAACCCTATGAAGGAGAACATATGGAAGGGCTGACCGCCATCGATACCAATATCGGCCTGTACAGCGTGAACACGTACTCCGGCACTGACCTCAGCCTGAAAGGCGAGATCAAAAAAGAAACCACAGGCAGCTCCTTTACCGCAGCGCAGTCCAAACAACTCGTGTTGGGCAATGTGTGCTACGGGCGTATGGGCGACCAGGTGCCTTTACTGAAATTCCCCACCGCCCTCAGCAACGCCCCGCTGCACGATTTCCACACGATCAAAGTCACCGCACTGGACAAATACCTGAAAGGGACGGCAGCCGATGCCTTCAACGGCAGCAAACTGGAGCCCAAGCCAGCCTTACGCATGCACGAACAATTAAGCGTATTAACTTCGGGCAATGCGGTAATGGGCCGCCTCAGCGACTTATTCAAAGACAGCCCTGCAGAAGCACTATGTGCTGCTGCAGCGATCGACACCAAACTGGTCTTGCCCCAGGACAGCAGCAAAATAGTATGGCCGGATTTCCCTGCTTTACCCGCACCCGGAACGGTGCCGGAAGAAAACAACAGCTTCCCTACCGGGCTGAAAGAGCAATTGCGCACAAACAGCCGGGCCGATTTTTTACCGCCGGTAAGCGGTACCCCTACCGATGTATTGCTCAAACTGTCAGGCCTGCCTTTCGGGTCCTCGGTCCGTGTATTCCATCGTGTATTCGGCAACGATGCTACGCTGAAAAGAGGCGATGGTGCAGGAGCTACCTGTACGACAGAAGCGACACCAGTCACTGGCCGTACGCTGAACGGTGAACTCAGCCTGGTGCTGAAAGACCCCCTGGGTCTCAAACGCCCGGAAGGAACCGCCACGGTACCCACCAACCCGCAGCTCATCATAGACATCATGATCGTGCTGCACAACCGCAAAAAAAGATTGTTCGGTGCAGTGACCTTACCCATACAAAGCAGCCCGGGAACGGCGCCCACCGCTCCGGACAACCTGCTGGCCGGTGTCAGCAAAAAGAGCATCAGCAAGGCCGGCATCCTGGGCCTGGGCAACAATACGGCATCGTTTAGCTTCGCTACCTTCAACGCAACACTGAATGCTGCCCTGAGCCTGGCCGACGACACGGCGCCGCGGCAAGCGCCCCGCCTGCCCACGATGGCCCGCAGGGACCTGCTGGCTGCGGCTCGGAAATCAGGCAAATGGCTGAGCCTGCTCAGCGGCGGGCAGATCAATGGCAACCTGCACAATGCCGAACAGGACCTGGGTTGCCCCGGTTCGCCCGGAGGAAAAGAAACCGCCAACACAGGCCTGTATACACAGGATGCGCAACTGGCCTACGACCTGGCCCGCGCGGCCTTCCGCAGGACCAATAATATCTATGATCGTATGGCAGACCCGGCCCTCCCGGCAACAGCATGGGAAGAACCCGCAGCCAATACCGCGCTGAGCGAAACAGAACAAAGTACGGACAGCAAGGGCACCTTTGCGGGAGCAGTGCTGCAAAACATTGCTCCTTATTGCGAAACGCCGGAACTGGCGCTGATCAAAGAAGCCGTCGAAGGAGACATAAGCGATATTCCTGCCGATTTCGATGCCCTGGCTACCAAACTGGCGAACTGGATCAATAGTATGGATACGACCCTGCTCCCCACACCACTGGACGAAGCGGCCAACCGACTGAAAACGGAATTGCGGCCCCGTCTGAATACACTGAAAGCCGATACCAGCCTGTCTGCGACAACAAAGGAGCGCCTGTATCACGAGCTGAAACGCGAACTGAGTACAGCCTGCTTCGGCCGCAGGGACAGCCAATGGGCACTGCAGCAGGCCATCAAACAGGCCAGGCATTCCATCTATATAGAAACGCCCGGTTTCAGCTTCACGAAAGGCAGCGACGATGCCGACTATGCACTGGACCTGATTGCAGAACTGACAACACAGCTTTCGGCAAAGCCGGGCCTGCGCGTGATCCTTTGCGTACCCCGCCAACCGGATTATACCTATGACCAATGGCTGGCCAGCGAGGTCAAAGAGCGCTTTGAAATTATAGAGAACCTGCCCACAGACCAGGTCGTTGCTTTTCATCCCATAGGCTTTCCCGGCAGGGCATCAAACCTGGAACAAAGCACCATCATTGTCGATGACCAATGGGCACTGTGCGGCAGCAGCGCCTTCCGGCGCAGGGGCTTTTGCTTTGACGGCAGCACCGACCTGGTGCTGACCGACCTGGAAACAAAAAACGGTGCAGCCACATCCCTGCTGGAATGGCGAAGGCAATTGCTGGCTCAGCGCCTGGGTATCGCTGCAGCTGAAAAAAGCAGCCGTGCACTGTTGAGTGAAGATTTCACGGCAGCCTTTGCGATGATCCGGCAGATGCTCATCGCCGGTGGCCTGGGCAAGATAGAGCGCCTGTGGAACGGGCACACGGAAGGGGTAACGTACGCAGAGCCGACGATCAGTAAAGAACTGGCCAACCCGGATGGCATCACCTTTAACCTGATGGAGGCATCGGTATTTGAAGCCTTTGAAGAGCTCGCGAAGTAACAGGATGATCTTTACGGTTTGTCTATAACCGGCCAACCCACACCGTGTTGGCCTTCCCATACGACCTAAAATTCCCACTCCTCCCGGGAGGGGAAAACAGATTTTCCACGCTGCTGTGCATCAGTAGCTTTCTTTGCTACCATTAAGTATACCGCCAACCCACCCCATAGACGGTTTTATCCCAAGACCTTATTCTTCCGCCCCTCCAGGGAGGGGAATGCGGATTCCGTTTACTTCCGCAATTACATGCCAGCTTTCTGCTCTACCGGGGAGTAAAGTCACGTATAGGCTTCATAAAACTTAATATATCCGATCCCTGAAATCCCATTGCGGCCATCACAAACCTTCAATCTAAAATTGCGCTACCCATACAATTCCAATTCCAAAATCATAAATTCTGATTCTCCATTCCTGAATCCCTACCCACCGAATTTCTGAAATCAAATCCTGCAATCTAAAATCTCTATTCTAAATCTCAAATCATTTCCTATCATCCTGTTACTGCAATCTCAAATCATAAATCGCCCTATCGCGACAATCTCAAATCATAATTCTAAAATCTCAAATCGTTCTGTCACTACAATCCAAAATCTGAAATCACAGGTCACAAATCCCCCGCAGGCAGCTTATCTTCGGCGGTATGTACAGCAAGCAGGAAGCAGCGAAACAAAGACAGGCCTTCTGGACCACCTTCGGCCAATACATGCAGCCGGTCTTATCCGCTGACGGGGAACAGGTCAACTGGATCAACTACCGCACCGGAGTGGCTCATATTCAATTCAGGATGGATGCCGGGCAGCGGCAAGCCTGCATCGGCATTGTACTCACGCATCCGGATCTAAGCATCCGGCAAGAGCAGTACGGGCAATTACTGCTGCAGCAAAGCTTCCTCCGCGAAACGATGCAGGAAGACTGGATATGGGAAGCGGAGGCAACCGACGAACAAGGTAAAACACAAAGCCGTGTCTATACCCTCACCGAAGGTGTAAACATCAACCGTACAGAAGACTGGCCACGCATGATCTCATTCCTGAAACCCAGGATCATCGCACTGGATACATTTTGGAGCATGAGTAAGTATGCTTTTGAACACTAACGGCACCGGCTTGCGAAAAAGCCCGGGTACCGAAGCCCATCTATAATTGGCTTACCGAATATCCTCTGGGTTTTTTTCCACGAAAAAGAGGTCCGGATGAGGAGCAGGCTGCAGTAAAGGTTAATTTAGGTTTCTGTATTGTACGACCCTCTTTAACCAGTTCATCATGAAAACAGTTCCTGTTCCATTGCATGGCGAAATCCACAGTATGGAAGTACACCCATACCAGCCTGAAAAGCTTGTCCCGCAAAAGCTGTATCCCAAAAGCCCTGCTGCGGTTGCCTTGCGCAAAGGAGACAAGATCTACATCGTGCAACTGGCAGACATCCTGTACCTGGAAGCTAAAGGATTCTACACCCGCATTGTTTTCCTGCACCAGGGTAAAAAGCAGGATACACTGATCTGCAAACTATTGAATCGCGTTGAAAAGGAATATGCCAATGACAATTTCTTTCGCGTGCACAAATCCTTTATCCTGAACATACACAACCTGCAATCCATCGTACGCCAGGGCAACCTGAATGTAGAAATGAAAACAGGCGACCTCGTACCGGTAGCCAAACGCAGGGTTCAGGAATTTATCGCCTATGTCCGCTCCAGGTCCGGCACAGTAGCCCTGTCCTGAAGCGGGCAACATCCTGTTGCTTTCCCGTTCATTATAGAAAAGTGCCCGTTCATTGTAGTTTTTTACAAAACCGCTGTGCTGTGGTGTACTTTGCTGGTATACCAAAACCAAAAAACAATGGAACAGAAGCGACAGCAACTCTGGCATGGCACATAGCTATTATTATGCCCCTTGTCTTAACGATCCTCAATTTAACCAATTCTAAAAACAGCATTTTATGAAATCAATCTTATCCATGCTCAGCCTGGCAACACTGCTGTGCACACAGGCCTCTGCACAATACTTCCAGCACAAATACGGTTACGCACCGGATATCGGCACCCGCACCAAATGCGGACAGGTGACTACTGCAACAGGTCCCGGCCACCTGGTAGGCGCCGATCATATACGCGACCTGTCTTCAAGTATCGGCAACTATGGGGTATATGTGCTGCGCACCGACCAGGACGGCCGATTTTCGTCCGGCAACAATTTCAACCGCGTTTACTTCCTGACCCATGTTGCCACAGGGATACAAGCACGGTTCACCACAGCCTTCGTAGTCGAATTCAGCGACGGCAGCGGATACGGGGCTATCGGCACCTACATCACACAGTCCGGACTGTTTGCGCCCTACCAAAACCAGGGGATTGCCTATATCCGCCTGGACCTGATGGGCAATGTCATGAATGTGCAGGGCTACAGCCTGGCCAATTCTTCAGGAGCCCTGGCCTTTATAGCCGGGCTGAAAGAATCCAGCTCCAGCCCCAACACACTCTTTGCAACCGGCACCCTGAACGATGACGGTTCGCGCCTCTGGGCCATGCACATCGACCAGGCAGGCAACCTGCTCTGGGGCAACTTCTACGACATATCCGGCACCGCCGGCCCTACAGACCTGGTGGAGAGTCCCTATGCCAGCGAGCTGATCATTGTCGGCGACTACGACGATCCTACCTGGTCCAAACCATTCTGGATGGTACTGGATCCCAATACCGGCGCCTTTGTCCGCATGGATGCCTACAGCACCTATATGGGTGGGGTTTCCGAACGCATGCGCTCGATCAATGTCACGCCCGGGGATGGCTTTATCCTCACCGGCATCAGCGATGCCAAAGCCCTGGTGGTAAAGCTGGGGAACGGCGGCTGGTATCAATGGGCAGGCTTATATTCATCTGCAACAAACCCCGGATTCCTGATGTACGGATACGATGCCGTCGGTGGCGTGAATGCCACTACAGGCCGGAGGGAATATTATGTTACCGGCCCTTACTTCAACGATCCCATCAATGGGGATGCCTATATGTTCAAGCTGGATGCCAACGGCTTCCCCGTGAATCCCAACGGACTGTTTCTGTACAACACAGGTGTGGAAGAAACCGGTATGGCCATTGACTGGAGTACAGGCGGTGTGAATGACGGTATAACCATGTATGCGATCGGCGAAGGGAATGGCACACCCGGCTCACCCTTGAAAGAAGTATACGTTGTCAAAGCAGACTTCAACGGCCAGTCCGGTTGCCTCGAGTATTTTGAAGACCTGCAACGCCAGATCACAGAATGGGGCAGCGTCAAAAAAATAACAGCGACCACCAGCAGTTTCGGGCTGGAAAACCTGGCGCACAGATGGCAGCTCGACCTGGTTGATAATGAACTCTGCTTTACCGGCACCAGGCCCGGTGGTGGCGGCGCGATCGGAACCGGACGTTATGCTGCTGCCAGCCAGGCTACTGTAGCCCATTCCCTGGCCTTGTTGAGTCCGAACCCTTCACTGGCCGGCTCAGCATTCAAAGTACAAATCGACCTGTCGGCAGACGATGAGGTACAGGTGGCCATCTATGATATTACCGGCCGTACCTGCCAGAGCACACCAATGCAGGGTAAAGCAGGACACAACGTACTGCCCCTGCAGGCCGGCATCAATATGCCTGCCGGTATCTATACCGTAAAAGTAAAAGGCAGGACCATCGATCAGAACCTGATGCTTTCGATACAATAAGAATCTCTTATTCTATTGACAGAAAAAAACGTCCCGTTGCAGAAAACAACGGGACGTTTTTATGCTGAGAAACAGCTATCGGAACTGTTTGCTTAGTGCTGCTGCTGTGCTTCGTTAAAGCTCATCATCCAGCTGATACCGAATTTGTCAGTGCACATACCGAAGTAATCGCCCCAGAAGGTCTTGTTCATCGGCATCGTCACCTGGCCGCCTTCAGAAAGCCCGTTGAACAGGCGGTCGGCTTCATCTTTGCTCTGTGCCGTTACCGAGATCGAAAAATTATTCCCCTGTTTAAAACCGGACGACCATTCACCGCCGGTATCGCTGCCCATCAATGTTGTCTCCTTGCTCACGGGCAGGCTGACGTGCATGATCTTTTCGCCATCCTCGGCGGACATGGTTTGCCCTTCTACCGGCGGCATATCCTTGAATTTTCCGGAGTACGAAAATTCACCACCAAATACAGACTTGTAAAAATCGAAAGCCTGTGCACAGTCACCGTTGAAGGTGAGGTAAACATTTACTAAAGCCATAGTTTTAAAATTTTAGTTTTTTGAATACAGGCAAATGTAACGGATTGCCCTTTCCGACGCATAATTTCTATTTTAATTTTTCGTAACAATTCCGGTATCAGAACTTATAGGTAAAACCGGCCCGCAGCACCTGCGTTTCATAATAATCGGTACTCACATAGCGGAAGCCCTCTCCCTGTATAGTCCTCCTGATCCGCAGCGTATTGGCGATATCCGTGGCATTGGCGAAGAGTTCGCCCTTGCCTTTCAGGATAGGCTTGCGTACACCCAGGTCTATGGAGAAGCGGGCATCTATGGTTCCCTGCGGAATAATGTCCGGCGCCTGGTAAACAGCACTGAACTGGGCGTCCCAGCGGCCGGGTAAGTGAAAAAGACCATTCAGTTTGATGTTGCCGGAAAACAGTTCCTGCCGGGCTGCGCTGAATGTATTCCTTTGCGGGTACAGGTTCTCCACACTGAATGCTTCGATGATATTCTGATACGCATTCAGGTTCAGGTTAAAATCGGCCCATTTCCCGGCCCGCTGCGACAGCAGCATTTCGATACCCGTGCTGTAGCTTTTCCCTGCATTCTGGAAAATATTGTAGATCAGCGGACTGCCGCCCACCGTGCTGGATATACGGGTAATGGTGGCATCCATCATCCTGTGGTACAGCGAAGTGTACAGGTAAGCGTCCTTCCGGCTCGTTTTGTAGCCCAGCTCCACGACATGGGTAAACTGCGGCCGCAATGCCGGGTTGCCGACCTTGATGATACCGGCATCGTCATACTTCGGAAAGATGCGGATATCCACCTCATTCGGCCGGTCTACCCTGCGGTTGTAAAAAACAGAAAACCGGTTCCGCTCATTCAGCTTATAGGACAGGCGCATATTCGGGAAGGGCTGCGTATAATGATAGCCATCGCTTTTGTAAGTATTGTGCCCCGGGTTCACATCATACTGCACCGACACATATTCTACCCGCAGGCCGGCCTCTACTTCAAAGCTTTTGCTTTCCAGGATATAATTGCCATACACAGCCGGTATCGTTTCCCCGTAGTTGGCCCAGCCTCCCGCATTGGTGTCCAGCGGCGAGTTCAGGCCGGGAATGAACAGCATATTCACCGGTATGTAGCGGCGGCGCAATTTGATGCCACCCTCCACGCGCCCGTATTTCAGCGGCTGTACATAGTCCAGGTTCAGGTCCGCCACATGCTCATCCGAGATCAGCTTAAACGAATCAAGGCCCGTATAGGCCGGCAGTATATTGGTAAAGAAATACTGCTCGTTTTCCCTGTGGTAGGTATAATTAAATCCTGCCGACAGTTTCCGGCCGGGTTGCCGGAACTGGTGTTGCCAGCCTGAAGACAGGGTAACAGTCGTCTTCAGCTCATCTTCCAGGAAGCGCCACAGGCGTTGCTGTTGCGACAAGTCGGCAGTAAAGAACGGTTCATCGCCCCGGTCCAGTATCTTCTCGCTGCTGAACAGGGTCGAAAAATTGAACGTGTTCCGCTCACCGGCCTGCCAGTCCAGGCCTGCTTTGCCGGTGATGATATTCGTCGTGCGGTTCCTGACCGTCTGTTGCCTGATCGTATCCCCATTGTCATAAAAGCGGTCCGTGAATTCATTTTTATTCAACGTTTTGGTATACAGGTTGTCCGCCTGCAGAAACAGGTTTACCTTTTTCTTCCGGTAATTCAGCGATAGCGAAGGATTCAGCTTGGGAGTAGCTGTATACTGTGGCCGTATACCGGGATAACTTTCCTTTTTTACCCAGAGTGCGCCCAGGCCGCCGGTAAAGCCGAGCTTCCCGTTAAAGCCTTCCTGTTTTTCTTTCCGGTAGATGATGTTGATGATACCCGCATTGCCGTTCGCATCAAAGCGGGCAGACGGGTTGTTGATAATTTCTATCTTTTCGATGGCAGAGGCCGGAATGTTGTCCAATCCAGATTGCCCGCCCATACCGGTCAAAGCCGTTTGTTTGCCGTCGATGAGCACCATTACCTTGTCATTGCCCCGCAATTGCAGCTTACCGTCCTGCACCGTAACACCGGGCAGGTTCTTCATTGCCTCCAGTGCCGAAGCGCCCGCCTGGGTGAGGTTGGCCCCAAGATCGAAGGTTTTTTTATCCATCTTCGCATTCACCTCGTCGGCTTTCCCGCTGATGACTATTTCCTGCAGCAGCTGTTCATTTTCCGAAAGCAGGATGGTGCCCATATCCAGGAAATGATTCAGGCGGCCTGCCGTCAGCGCTACACGCTTTGGCACGAAACCGGTGCTTTTGATCTCCAGGAAATAATTGCCGCTGTGTACCTCGTTCAGGGAAAACCTGCCGTCTTCCCCGCTCACCGTTCCCATCACAAAGGCACTGTCGCGCTCCGTTTTCAGGATCACCGTCGCATACGCTGCGGGAAGGTTTGTTTTTTCTTCTTTTACCAGGCCCGATACAGTACTGTTTTCCGTTTGGGCATACAGGGGCTGTGCTATACACACAAGTATAGCGATGATCAATTGTTTCATCGTTTGTTTCCGATCTTTTTTAAAATGAATAGTCCCG
>JAEUVW010000245.1 GCA_016786525.1 Chitinophagaceae bacterium | reverse complement strand
GCAGATGTTCAGTTCTTTCACGCTTTTGCTTTTCTTCTCAGGGTTATTGACATCCCAGTACAGATCATTAGTCAGTACGTCAAGCACCTTTTTATGCACCTGATGTTTAAAATCCGCTTGGGTATTGTCTATATTTATCATTTTGACAACGCTTTGGTTGGTTTAAAATTATCCTGCGGGCTACCAGAATTTCCACCAGGGCTTGGCTTTGGTTGCATGGCTTTGTACCGCTGGCAGTGTATCTGTCCAGAATGTATAGGTATGCCCTTTAGGATTGCCCTTATCGTCAAGTGGGTAAGGCAATTTAAGCTTGGCCATAAAGTCAAGCAATTGCCATTCCTCCTGCGTGAACTCGTCTGTTGGATATGCTTTTGTGCTTTCTTCTTCGTCTAAGTTCCATCGTACCAAATATTTTTCGATATCGTTTGGTTTAAGGTACGAAACATAGTTCGTTACAGTTAAAGCATTTCCTTTCCAGCGTTGCGTTTCTTCATCAGGGATATTTTCATCCCAATAATCCGGAACCGGATTGAACTGGTCAACTAGTTTTCCATTGTTGTACAGCAGGTACATCCATAGATCGCCGTCATGAATATGTAATGAAAAGACTGTCGCATTTAATGCTCTTGAAATAAATGAAGAAGAGTCGTCCCATTCAAGATAGCTGCCCGGGTAAAATATTGTTGTGTTTCCATTTGCTTCGTCAATGATGCAACAGTTTTCATTGTCCGGGTGTAGCGTGTTGTCCTGATGAATACCGCCTCCAACCGAATGGGCATAATCAGCCAGGCTGTTAAAGACTTCGTTTTTCGTTTTGCCAATTATGCCTGAAAGTGCCAGGAAATTTCCCATAATTTCGGTCTTTTAAATTGTAGCAATTTATAAAAACAGATGCAGATGTACAGAATTTCTTGCCGCTTGCTTTAATCGCTACCTGCTTCCTCATTCTCAATTTCTTAATGTTCCGGGGGCATGTCGAACAAATCATCCGGATCTGCGATCCGCTTCTGTACCCGCCGCAAAAACACCCTCAAATAGTCGTTTTCTGCACCCCTGGCGTAAACAGGGCAGCCGTACTTTTGGGATAACAAAAAACAAAACAGAATATTATGGCCACACAAATTTTTGTCAACCTGCCGGTCAAAGACCTGGACAGATCAGTAGCCTTTTTTACACAGCTCGGCTACACCTTCAACGCACAGTTTACGAATGAGAAAGCCACCTGTATGGTGATCAGCGATACGATCTATGTGATGCTGCTCACGGTGCCCTTTTTCCAGACTTTTACCAGCAAAGAGATCGTAGATGCGCATAAAGCGATCGAGTGCTCGGTTTGCCTGTCGGCAGACAGCAAGGATGCTGTGAATGAAATGGTGGATAAGGCAGTAGCCGCAGGTGCCAGCGTACCCAACCCTGCCACCGATTATGGCTTTATGTACCAGCACAGTTTCGACGACCTGGATGGCCACCACTGGGAGTATGTGTGGATGGACCCTAATGGCGCTCCCCCGCAGGCTTAATTTGCCTGCCCTATTAAAAACATGAGGTCCCGGCCGCTGCTACAGCAGTCGGGACCTGCTCTTGTATAGCCGGTAAGGGGCAACCAGTAGTATCTGCCTGTTTTTTATCCCTTCTTTCACACCAGCCCGGCACAGAAAGAATTATTTTTGAAGTAGCCGGCACGATCCCTCAACTGTAAAAAGCGCGCTTATGACACCGAAAGACTACAGCAGCATCAGCCCTTCTGCACAATCCCTGTTGTTGCTGAAAGGCTATACCAACATTCCCTATGCCCGTGAGACCGCTGCGCTGATGCAGGGGCCTGAAGTATTCGGGCTGGATTTCGACGACAAGGATTTCTGGTTCTGGATGCGTGTGCTGCATTTCGAAAACCGCTACTGGAGTATCGACCAGTTATTGAAGGCGACAGGCAGCACGAACATACTGGAGCTCTCTTCCGGCTATTCCTGGCGCGGCCTGGAGCTTTGCCGTACGGAGGCACAGCTGCACTATATCGATACCGATCTGCCCGATGTGATCGCGACCAAGCGACAGATGATGCAGCAATTGCCGATCGGTGAAGCGCTGCAAGGCCGCCTGGAACTGCTGCCGCTGAATGCGGTGGATCCCGTAGCCTTTCGGGATACGGTGCGCGGCTTCGGCGAGGGCCCGCTTACCATCGTCAATGAAGGCCTGCTGATGTACCTGGGCCCGGAAGAGAAGGAACAGTTGTGCCGCAACATCCGCGAAGTGCTGCTGCAGAAAGGCGGGTGCTGGATCACGGCCGATGTGTATGTAAAGCGTTCTGATGAAATGCGTGTGCAGTTACCCCAGAGCCCGTCCGAGGCCGCGTTTTTT
>JAEUVW010000280.1 GCA_016786525.1 Chitinophagaceae bacterium | reverse complement strand
GATAGAGAGGGAGATGGCCGCGAACTCAACAGGCTGTTTTTTGCTGTCCTGTACGACGAATTGCAGCCTGATGTTGCGGCCGGCAGCGCAAAAGGAGCAAAGCAGGAAAAAGAAGAGGAAGCGGATGCTGTGTTTCATAAGGGAGCTGCAAAGATAGGATCATGGTATTTTCTATTGATACCCGGCAGCAGCGGGCCCTGTATTTTTCCTTCGGCCGGACCGGGCAGACCACTGTTTAAATTTAACAGCCCTTCAGTTCGGGGCACAGTATCTTTGCAGGGAAAGATGAAGGGATTTAAAAATATGATGTTAACAGTGATCGGCTGTTGCTCACTGTTATCCTGTACAGACAAAAAGAGTATGATGTTAAGCCCGGCTCAAAAACAGGCCCGGGCGGATTCTCTGTTCCGGATACAACAGCAGGAGATCATCGAAATGGAAGCCGAGTTGCTGCGCGACCGGATGAGTATCGAAGTGAAAGAAAAAACGGATTCCATACTGGCCGGGCGTGTTCGAAACTTTGCCCAATTGCCTGTATCTTTACCGGTAACCGATTCAACAAAGCACAGCGACACGCTTGCTGTGCCCAAAGATACGCTTAAGCCCGCACCCTGACTATGAAACGTTTCGTCCTGTTGCTGCAGTTTTGTTTGCTGTTCCTGGCGTCTGCTGCCCAAAAAGTATTGTATACCGAATATGCCGACTACGATGTGCGCAATGGTACCATGAGTATTGTCGGCAAGGTAAACGGTACCCTGTATACCTTCCGCTCCTACGGTAAAGAGTACTTCCTCGATGCGTACAACGATGCGATGGAAAAGACAGCTACCGTCATCCTCGATTTTTTCCCTGAAAAAATATACCAGGTACGCTTTATCCCGTTTGAAAAGCAAATGCTGGTCCTGTACCAGCAGCAGGATGGGACGCGCATTACACAATATGCCGCGATGCTGAATGATAAAGGCATCCTGCAAAAGACACCCCTGAAAATCGATGAAAAGCGCAGCAGCTTTTTCGGTTCCGCAGACCGCGAATTTTTCAATTCTGCCGTGTCGGAAAACAGGGAGCACATTATCGTATACAGTGCGCATGCCAAAAACAAGACCCTGGATTTCTCTGCGTACTGGCTGGACCCCGCAACGATGAAGGTGACGAAAAAGGTAAAGCTGGACTATAAAGCCGGCAATACCATCGCCAATAGCGAGGCCCTGCTCAGCAACGACGGCGTATTTTTCCTGCCGGTTTACACAGTGATCGGCAACCGCAATTATTCCGACGAGTATACCCTGCTGACGCTGAAAAAAGAAGAAGGCCGTTTCCGCACCACCGATATGGCGATCGGGGACCACTTCCTGGAATACCCTTTCCAGAAGATGGACAATGCCAACGGTAAGATACACTTTGCCTCGTTCTATTCGGAAAAGAGGAATGGCAATAACGACGGGGTGGCCGCCGCTACTTTCGACATGAATACCCTGAGCTTCGATACCCCTTTTTTCATACCCTTCGACGACCAGATGCGGGGTGAATCCGGGGGGCGGAAAAGGGAACGCGCGCTGAATGAATTCCGGATCAACCAGCTGGTGATCAAAAACGACGGTGGCTTCGTGATCGCCGCTGAGGAGATCTACATTACCGTGCAGAATACCTTTATCCCCGGCATGGGCTTTTACTCCTACTACTATTCCCCGATGATGTCGCAGACCATCCGCGAATTTCATTACAACGATATCCTGCTGCTGTCGTACAATGGCAATAAGGAAAAAGAATGGCATACCTTCCTGCGCAAAGAGCAGTATTCGCAGGAAGACGGGGGCATGTTTTCCTCTTACAGCCTGCTGAATACCGGCGGGGGCCTGGGCTTCCTGTTCAACGACTTTAACAGCAGGCGCTCCCGGATACAGCTTTCTTCCGTATCCGGCGACGGCAAGGTCAATGTAGGGTACATGGATTCCGGCAACAGCGATGATCCCGACTGGCTGCCCCGCATGGGCAAGCAGGTCGACAGCCGTGAAATCGTAGTGCCCTGCCTGCGCAAAAGGCAAATATGCTTTGCGAAAATTGTACTTTAGCACAAATTTTCTGAGTGTTACACCTCGTTCGCAACAATAGTCCTTACACGGCGATCCTACTGTTTATCTTTACCCTTTGTACACAGCTGCAATCCCTGATGCATCCTGTGCTGCCACAGGCTGCAGAGACACAGCTGGTATACGGATGGATTCTGCATGTCCTGTCTTTCCTGCTGGGCCGGTCTGCCTTTGCCTGGAGTTTCCTGGGCGTAGTGCTGGTCTACCTGCAGGCCTTGTTGCTCAATGCGATAGCGGCCCGGCACCGGCTTTTTGCACAGAACTCCTACCTGGTAGCTTTTGCCTGTCTCAGCCTCAGCGCCCTGCATCCCGCCCTGGCCCAATTCAGCCCTATGCTGCTGGTGAACCTTTGTATCCTTTTTGTAATCAACGAGTTATTGCAGCTCAAGCAGGCGCAGAATGCCGGCAAATACATCTTCAACCTGGGCTTTGCCCTGATGGTGGCCGGCCTGATCCAGTTTTCGGCGCTGGCGCTCGTCCTGTTCCTTATTTTCTCCCTGATTGTGCTGCGCCCATTCAGCTTCAGGGAGTGGATGATCATGCTCGTGGGCCTGACCATGCCCTTGTATATGGTTGCCGTCTGGCTCTTTTGTACAGATAAATTGCATTTGTTGTCTTTATGGCCTGACCTTGGTGTATCTTTGCCCAGCCAATTGAAACCGGCACAGTACTACCTGGGTGTTTTTTCAGGCTTGATTATCTGGCTGTCCGTCAGTATGTACAATATGCAGACGAACCTGCCCAAAGCGCCGATCTATATCCGCAGATGCTGGATCGCCATTACGGCCTTACTGGTGGTATCCCTGATTGCCGCCGTGGTGTCGGACAAGGAGGTAAGCGCTGTATGGATGGTATGCCTGCCGGCACTGAGTCTCATTTTGGCACATGCGTTTATCAACGAAAGAAGCAGGAAAATGAATGCAATCAGCTTTTATTTTGTGCTGGCTTTCATAGTGTATTGTCAAGTGTTTTTACCTTTATAAAGTTTATTTTTTTTAAGAAGATGAAATTTGGAGTTATTGTTTTCCCAGGGTCTAACTGCGACCGCGATATGTATAATGCCCTGCGCTACGACCTGGAGCACGAAGTGGTGATGCTGTGGCACAAAGACCGCGACCTGAGCATGTTCGGCAAAGATGACTGTATTGTACTGCCGGGCGGATTTTCCTATGGAGATTACCTGCGCTGTGGTGCACTGGCGCGCTTCAGCCCAATGATGGAGCAGGTGATCAACTTTGCAAACGAGGGCGGAAAAGTGCTGGGGGTCTGCAACGGCTTCCAGATCCTTTGCGAATCGGGCCTGCTGCCCGGCGTATTGCTGCAGAATGACCACCAGAAATTTGCCTGCAAAAACGTATACATCAAAAACGAATTCAGCGACAACATCATCAGCAACGGCGTAAAAGGCCGTACGTTGCAGATCCCGATCGCGCACGGAGAAGGCCGCTACCATGCAGATGCCGCTACCATGCAGCAGTTGAAAGACAATGACCAGATCGTTTTCCGATATGCCAACGAGAAAGGCGAAGTACACATCGACGCCAACCCCAACGGTGCCATAGACAATATCGCAGGTATCTGCAATGCCGGTAAGAATGTGTTTGGTATGATGCCGCACCCGGAGCGCGCCTGCAGCAAAGAACTGAACAATATGGATGGACGCTCCATCCTGAATGCCTTCGCCGGAATATTCTAGTATCGCCTTGACACAGTTAATGAACCGGACCTTTGCCCAGAAAGTAAGCGATTACCTGTCGCTGATCAAATTCAGCCACACCGTGTTTGCCTTACCCTTTGCCTTTATCGGCTTTGCACTGGCCATATTCAGGGACCATTACCCGTTTGAGCCGCGCCTGTTGCTGCTCATGCTGCTGTGCATGGTCTTTGCGCGCAGTGCGGCTATGGCCTTCAACCGTTATATAGACAGGCGTTTCGATGCCTTGAATCCCCGTACGGCTGGCAGGGAGATCCCCGCGGGTGTCATCCGGCCACGCTATGCACTGGCGTTTGTGATCGTGAGCAGCCTGCTGTTTATGCTGTCGGCGCTCCTGATCAACAGGCTTTGCTTTTATCTTTCCCCCGTAGCCCTTTTTGTCATCCTGTTCTACAGTTATACCAAACGGTTTACAGCCCTGTGTCACCTGGTACTGGGCCTGGGGCTCAGCCTGGCGCCGATCGGGGCTTACCTGTCCGTATCCGGGCATTTTGACCTGATACCCGTACTGTTTTCATTGCTGGTACTGACCTGGGTTTCCGGCTTTGATATCATCTATGCCCTGCAGGATGAAGCCTTTGACCGCTCACAAAAACTGTATTCCATACCGGCGATGCTGGGCACGAAAAATGCGCTGATGGTGTCTAACCTGCTGCATATGGGCTCCGGTATCCTCGTGATCGCAGCAGGCATATTGGGCCATTTCAGCCTGGTATACTGGATCGGCGCACTGATCTATATCGCCATGCTGGTGTACCAGCACCTGCTGGTAAAGCCGAACGACCTGAGCAAGGTGAATATCGCCTTTATCAATACCAACAGCATTGCCAGCATCTGCTTTGCATTGTTTACGATAGCGGCACTTATTTTTCAATAATACAGGCAGCAATATGAAACGGAGAGCATCATCGGTTTTTCCCATACAAGGAGCATGCATATGATGCGCAGTTTCCCTGCCGGCCGGCAGGCATCCGGCTATTAAAATATAAAACAGTTACAGATGAAAATAGCACTCGCCGGCTATGGAAAAATGGGTAAGGCCATTGAGCGCATCGCCCTGGAGCGGGGACACGAGATCACCCTGCGCACCGGCAGGTCCAACCAGGACGAGCTGAACCCGGACATGCTTTCCGGTACTGATGTTGTCATCGAATTCAGCAGCCCGGAGTCAGCCTTCGGCAACGTGTCCCGCTGCCTGTCTGCCGGGGTGCCGGTCGTCTGTGGTACGACAGGCTGGAACGCGCAACTGCCGGAGGCCGAAGCGCTTTGCCTGGCCCAGCACACCGCCTTCCTGCAGGCCTCCAATTTCAGCATCGGCGTCAACGTGTTTTTTGCCGTCAATGCCATACTGGCCCGCATGATGAATGCCTATCCCGAGTATGAGGTAACGCTCGAAGAGGCACATCATATACACAAAAAAGATGCCCCCAGCGGCACGGCCATCTCCATTGCTGAAAAAATACTGGCCAACCTGGACCGGAAAAAAAAATGGACTGATACCCAACCAAATACCCCTGACGAACTGTCTATCAAAGCGCACCGCAGCGGCGAGGTGCCCGGAACGCATTGGGTAAAGTATCATTCCTCTATTGATGATATCGAACTGATCCATACGGCGCACAACAGGGACGGTTTTGCCCTGGGAGCAGTGGTGGCCGCCGAATTTTTAAAAGGCAGGCAAGGTATCTTTAAAATGAGTGATGTACTGGGGTTGAAAGATTGTTAAAAAAATACTCCAAATGTTTTGTGAAAAAGTATTTAATTGTCTATCTTGCCCAGCAATAGATTAATAAAGTAATAACAGCAGCAATATAAACCCCCAAAACAAGATGAAAAAAGTATTATTCTGTTTGGGTGCATTTTTAGCACTTACACATACTTCGGAGGCACAGGATGTGCATTTTTCGC
Source organism: Chitinophagaceae bacterium (assembly GCA_016786525.1). Classification (GTDB taxonomy): domain Bacteria; phylum Bacteroidota; class Bacteroidia; order Chitinophagales; family Chitinophagaceae; genus Rurimicrobium. The sequence continues at coordinate 20,594 of JAEUVW010000280.1, read as the reverse complement.
AGTATTTTACTTCTCCCATGACCCTGAATCCGGGTCTTACGGGCTTGACGCAGTCTGATTTCAGGCTGGCCGGCAACTACCGTACCCAATGGGGAGCTGTAAATAATGCGCCTTATACCACTGCAACAGTATCTTACGATATGGCCTCTATGCGCGGCCAGTTTGCCAATGGCGATTACCTGGGTTTCGGAGTGCTGGGCCTCTTTGACAGGGCCGGCTCCGGTGCGCTGCAAAACGTTACCCTGGGCCTGTCCGGTGCATACCACAAGGCTTTTGGCGTAGACAAGCAGCATACATTGTCTTTTGGTCTTCAAGCCAGCCTGGTACAAAAAAGCATACAGCAGGATAAACTGACTTTTGAAGATATGTACAATATCAGCACACAGTCTTTCTCCCTGACGACCAACGATAACCTGAACAACAAGGACCTGACTTACCCCGATTTCGCATTGGGTGTGATCTATAGCGGAAGGGTAAGTGAGCACGCTACTGTATTCGGAGGCGCTTCTATGTACCACCTGACACGCCCTGTAGAAACCTTCCTGGGCGGTAAGCACAAACTGTACCGCAGGACTGCTGCCTATGCCGGTACCCAGTTTGACATGAACGAACGTTCTGTATTGTACGCCAGTGCATTGTTCCAGTCACAAGGCCCCAATACCTCCATCATGGCAGGTGGTGCCGTTGGTTTTGTACTGAACCCCGGTTATGATAAAGAATATTCAAAAGCATCTATTTTTTACCTGGGCGGATGGTATCGCTACGGTGACGCCGTTATCCCTTACGTAGGATTTGAGTGGGCTAAAGCACAGCTGGGTGTCAGCTACGATGCCAACCTGTCCGGTTTCTCTCCGGCTACAAACGGAAACGGAGCGCTCGAGTTCTCCCTGATCTTCAACGGGGCCATCAACAGGGCCGATCCTACACAAAGGTTTGTGACTGCGTGTCCGAAGTTTTAAGCGGACTGATCATATTGATTTTGAAGAGGCTGCCTGTGTTCAGGCAGCCTCTTTTTGCTTTGGCTCAGCCTATAAGGTTTCTAAAACCTTATAGGTCTTGGTTTATTTGGTGCTTTTTGATGCTGATAAAGCATATTTTATGGCGGTGTACCGTCAAAAAACCGTCAAAAGCCAGAATGTTACCCGTATGTTGAAAAAAAATGTAGATGCCTGCTTTTTGTGATGTTAAAACAAGTATCTTTGCGCAAAATTTAGGGTCATTTTATTGCTTATGAATCGTCTGTTTTCCTTATTGGTATTGGTTTTTACGCTTTTTGTAGCATCGTTTAACGCTGTGGCACAGGAAGAACATACTGCCCCTGCAGAGGCTGCCCATGAAGTACACGAGGGCGAAGAGGCAAAAGAATCCCTGAATATCAAGAAAATAATTTTCGATCACGTAGGCGATGCTCATGAGTGGCATTTCATGACCATTGGTCATACCCACATCACGGCGCCATTGCCCGTTATCCTGTACAGCCCTGTAAACGGCCTGTCTGTTTTTTCTTCTTCCCGCTTTGGCCATGAAGGACACCGCGAGGTCGTAGACGGCCAGTACATCCTGGTAGACGAGCATTATAAAGAAGGCCTGATCGCTTCCGGTATGGACCCTGTGGCGGTTGAAAAAATCAAGAATGGTTCTATTGTAACCGTGGACGGTTCGCCCGTGTACGATTTCTCCATGACCAAGAATGTGGTGTCTATGCTGATCTCTGTCATACTGCTGCTGTGGATCATGCTGGGTGTAGCCAAAAAATACAAACAACGCGGTACACAGGCACCTACCGGTTTCCAGAATGCTATTGAACCTGTGATCACTTTTGTACGCGACGAAGTAGCTGTTCCGAACCTGGGTTACAAAGCAGACCGCTTTATGCCTTTGCTGCTCACCTTCTTTTTCTTTATCTGGATCAACAACCTGCTGGGCCTGATCCCCGGTGGGGCTAACTTTACCGGTAACATTGCTGTTACCGCCTGCCTGGCGCTGATCACCTTTATTGTGATGGTCGTTCGTGCCAACGGTCACTTCTGGGGTCACTTGCTGAACCCTCCGGGCGTTCCCTTCGGTATCAAACTGCTGCTGGTTCCGATCGAGATCATTTCCCTGTTCATCAAACCCGTAGCCCTCACGATCCGTCTTTTTGCGAACATCCTGGCGGGTCACATCATCATCCTGAGCATTGTGTGTATGATCTTTATCTTCGGCGCCATGTCTCCGGTGGCAGGTTGGGGTTTTGCTCCGGTATCTGTAGGCTTCTCGATCTTTATGTTCTGCCTGGAGCTGCTGGTGGGTGCCATCCAGGCGTTTATCTTCACCACGCTGACAGCCGTATTCATCGGCCAGGCGGTAGATGAAGGCCACGGCCACGACGACGGACAACATTACCATACTTCTGAAAACGAAATCATTCTTTAGTTTTTTTAAATCCCCTTATATATATGTCTATCTTAAACACAATCATGTTAGATGGTAGCGCCGCAGGACTGGGCGCTGTAGGTGCTGGTATCGCTGCTTTGGCTGCCGGTGTTGGTATCGGTCAGATCGGTAAAGGTGCTGTTGAGTCTATCGCTCGCCAGCCTGAAGCTGCCGGTGACATCCGTTCTGCAATGATCCTTACAGCTGCCTTCGTTGAGGGTGTTGCGCTGTTCGGCGTTATCGCTGGTCTGCTGGCTGTATTGAAATAATACACCCGCAGGAGACAACATTGAACTGCATCTGACGCAAAGGGCAGAGGATGCAGTTCTTTACAAAGAAATTTTTTACCGGTAAACCTTACCGGGCCATTATAGAAACCAAAATCATTACCCCCAAAAGAATTCAGTTTTATGGAATTGCTTACCCCCGATTTAGGATTATTTGCCTGGACCCTCCTCGCTTTTGTGATTGTTTTCCTGATCCTGAAAAAATTTGCCTGGAAGCCCATCCTGTCTTCCCTCAGCGAGCGTGAAAAAGGTATTGCCGATTCTATCGCCTCAGCAGAGCGCGTAAAGAAAGAAATGGCAACCATGCAGGCTGAAAACCAGAAAGTAATGGCTGAAGCGCGTGAAGAAAGGACGCAGATGCTGAAAGAAGCGAAAGAGCTGAAAGACAAGATCGTCAACGAAGCAAAAGAGCAGGCCAAAAACGAAGCGTCAAAGATTATCTCTGATGCCCGTGTGCAGATCGATCACCTGAAGATGGCGGCTATGACCGAAGTAAAAAATGAAGTGGCGACACTGGCATTGCAGGTTGCGGAGAAAGTACTGCGCAAAAACCTGGCCAGCGACGCAGAACAAAGCAGCTACGCCAAAAAACTGGCTGAAGAAGTAACGCTGAACTAAGCCCTGACTGTATTGCCGAATTAACTCATTTTCAAATTGCCTCATTTAGTATGCTTAACCCCCGTCTTGCCTCACGATACGCCAAATCTTTGATCGACATTGCTGCCGAACAAAACAGCCTTGAAGAAACACTGAAAGATATGCAGCTTATAGACGCTATCAGCAAACAAAACAAAGACTTTGTGCTGATGATGCGCAGCCCGGTGATCAAGGCCGACAAGAAGAATGCCATTATCGATGCCGTGCTGAACGGAAAGGTCGGTGTATTGACACAGCAGTTTATCAAATTGCTGATCAGCAAAGGCCGTGAGCAAAACATCGACGAGATTGCCCAGTCCTATATCCAGCAATACCGCGAAAGCAAAAAGATAAGAATGGTCAGGCTGACAACAGCCTCCCCGGTAGACAGTACTGTGATCGATACGCTGAAAAGCAAACTGAAAGCAGCCTACACCGGCGACAGCGTAGAGTTCGAAACCAAAGTAGACCCGGCCCTGCTGGGAGGCTTTATACTCGATATGGGCGACCGTCAGCTGGATGCCAGCATCCAGCGCGACCTGAACGATATCAAGAAACAGTTTACAAAGAACCTGTACGTTTCCCGGTTCTAGGTCCAACATAAAATTTTAAACACAAGAACCTTAGTTTTACATTTTTTAATCTCTATACAAAATGGTTGATATAAAACCCGACGAAATATCGGCGATACTGCGCCAGCAGCTCAGCAACTTTAACGCTTCTGCAAACCTCGAAGAAATAGGTACCGTACTGCAAGTAGGGGATGGTATCGCGCTGGTATATGGTCTGAACAGCGTACGCCAGGGTGAACTCGTTGAATTTGAAAACGGTGTGCGTGCTATCGCCCTGAACCTTGAAGAAGACAACGTGGGTGTGGTATTGATGGGTGAGAGCGCCGGTATTAAAGAAGGCAGCAAAGTGACCCGTACCGGCCTGATCGCCTCTATCAAAGTAGGCGAGAGCATGCTGGGCCGCGTGGTGAATACACTGGGTGAGCCTATCGACGGTAAAGGTCCTTTGAGCGGCGAACTGTTCGAAATGCCCCTGGAGCGTAAAGCACCGGGCGTACTGTTCCGCGAACCCGTAAAAGAACCCCTGCAAACCGGTATCAAAGCGATCGATGCGATGATCCCCATCGGCCGCGGACAGCGTGAGCTGGTGATCGGTGACCGCCAAACCGGTAAAACAGCGATCTGTATCGATACCATCATCAACCAGAAAGAATTTTACGCCGCAGGCAAGCCTGTTTATTGTATCTACGTAGCGATCGGTCAGAAAGCCTCTACCATCGCGGGCGTACTGAAAACACTGGAAGAAAACGGCGCCATGCCTTACACTACCGTGGTACTGGCTTCTGCTTCTGACCCTGCCCCGCTGCAGTTCTACGCACCATTTGCCGGTGCTGCCATCGGTGAATACTTCCGCGATACAGGCCGTCCTGCCCTGGTGATCTATGATGACCTGTCCAAGCAAGCCGTGGCTTACCGCGAGGTATCCCTGCTGCTGCGCCGCCCTCCGGGACGTGAAGCGTACCCTGGTGACGTATTCTACCTGCATAGCCGTTTGCTGGAGCGTTCTGCGAAAGTGATCAACAATGATGAGATCGCTAAAACCATGAACGACCTCCCCGAGAGCCTGAAAAATAAAGTAAAAGGTGGTGGATCCCTGACGGCTCTGCCGATCATCGAAACACAAGCCGGTGACGTGTCTGCTTACATCCCTACGAACGTGATCTCCATCACCGACGGGCAGATCTTCCTGGAGTCCAACCTGTTCCTGTCCGGTATCCGTCCGGCCATCAACGTAGGTATCTCCGTAAGCCGTGTGGGTGGTAACGCGCAGATCAAATCCATGAAGAAAGTATCCGGTACCCTGAAACTGGACCAGGCCCTGTTCCGCGAAATGGAAGCCTTCTCCAAATTCGGTGGAGACCTCGATGCCGCTACGAAAAACGTAATCGATAAAGGTGCCCGTAACCTGGAGATCCTGAAACAACCTCAGTTCTCTCCGTACAGCGTGGAGAAACAAGTGGCGATGATCTACATCGGTACCAACAACCTGATCCGCGAAGTACCGGTGAAAAAAGTAAAAGCGTTTGAAGAAGCCTTTATGCGCGAAATGGAACTGAAACTGCCCGATGTACTGGCAGAATTCAAGAAAGGTAACCTGCCGGAAGAAGGTCTGAACAAAATGACCCAACTGGTGAACAGCCTGATCCCCCAGTTCAAATAGTAAAAGAACAAAAGAGTAAATATACACAAAGCAAACCCGGCCGTCAGGCCGGGTTTTTTGTTGCAAGACCTATAAGGTTTCAAAAACCTTATAGGTCTGAAAGGGTCCCTTGGACCCGGCTGGCGCTATTTCCCCTCCTGTGGAGTGCGGGATAGGGTTTGTGAAGGTTTTAGTGAAACGGAGGTTCCGATACAGCTGCGGTACTCTGTTCCTGCGATCTGTCATGCCGCAGGCATCTGTACCGACGCTATTTTGATCTATTGCACTGTACAGCAAGGCTTTACTTGGTCGTATGTCAAACAACCGGATGCCTGATCCGGCTTATTTGAAGAGTGCCGGCATCGCTGGTTTCCGGTCTCTTGTAGAGCAGTCACGCCTAACGTGAGGGATAGGCTTGTGAAGCTTTTAGTGAAACAGAGTTTCCGATACAGCTGCGGTATTCTGTTCCTGCGAACTGTCATGCCGCAGGCATCTGTATCGACGCTATTTTGATCTATTGCACTGTACATCTTTACTTGGTCGTGTGTCAAACAACCGGATGCCTGATCCGGCTTGTTTGCAGAGTGCCGGCATCGCTGGTTTCCCCCTCCTATGGAAAGTATAAAGTGGGCAGTGGTAGATGTATACAGGGATTTAATTTATGTATCAATAAAGTATAATTACTAAATAGTAATATTTAATAGTAATATTTCTATAAAATATGCTTGTTTTTAATTTTAAAGAATGCATATTTGCCATCGTATATAAAATGAACATCAACTTTTAGTTTAATGATCTAACAAAGAACCAGATGTCCATCAGAAAAATTGCCCTCTTACCCCTTATTGCCTGTTTTTATGTAAATAGTGTTGCTGCACAGTCTGTTTCCTACAGCCCGCTGTTCGACAACACTACTTTCAGTCGCAGTATTGACCTGTCCAAACCTGTAGGCGCCATAGACGGCGCAGCCGGAACCAGCCCCTCCGGGGCGGCCACCTACACCATACCCATCAAAACCCCACCCGGCACCAGGGGCATGGCACCGCAATTGTCCATCGTGTACAACTCGCAGGGTGGCAACGGCATCCTGGGCCAGGGCTGGAGCCTGTCCGGGCTTTCGGTGATCACCCGGGCTGGGAAAGATTTCTACCACGATGGTAAAGTCACTCCTGTCGCGTACACCAACGACGATGCCTTCATATTGGACGGGCAGCGCCTGGTGACGACCAGCGGTAGCAACGGTGCTCCCGGCACCACCTACCGTACAGAAGCGGAATCTTATTCCGTCATCACCTCTAATGAGACCATTGGCGAAGGTCCCCGCTACTTCAATGTAGTGTCTAAAGACGGTACCCTCATGCAATATGGCTATACCGATGATGCCCGTTTTGTGAACGACGACGATTCCAGGATCATGATGTGGCGTCTGAACAAGATCCAGGATGTGAATGGCAATTACATTTCATTTCACTATGACAATTCGGACAGGGAATCAAGGATAAGCCAGATAAAATATACAGGGAATGTCAATACAGGCCTGGCTCCGTATTTAGAAATAAATTTTGTATACGGCATTCGTGATGATAAAAATGCACTGTACGATGGAGGCTATTCAGTGCAATCGAAACATCTGTTGTGGCAAATTCAAATAAAAGATGCAACAGAGATATTTAAAACGTATCAATTTTCTTTCGGGAAGAAGAAAGTGTCTAATTCCTATCTTAAATATGTACAAGAGTTTGCCCAAGATGGAAGCAGTTTGAATGACTTGCGATTTAAATATGGAGAGGAATCAACAGAATTTACAATAAGTTCTACAAGTATTACCACTCCCATACCCACAAGTGCCTATGGAGTAGGCGAAGTATATTTAAGTGCAGGTGATTATGATGGCAATGGGTCAAACGAAATAGTAACCAATACCTTATATCATTGGCCTGCATCAATGTCTGGCGGTGGAGATCATTGGGAATCAAAAGGTTACAGCACTACAGGATATGGGGCATTAAGTTATTATAGCGCAGATCTTTATTCGACGACAGGTATGAAAGGTATTGCTTACACAAAAGACTGGCAAAGTAGTTTATCCTTATCATCAAAAGTATCGCGCAAAGCAGCCTATAGCAATATTTCATTTTCGGATTTTAACGGGGATGAAAAAGAGGATATTCTTTCGTATAGTATTACCGCCTCCGGAGAATTGGATAAAATGTCCATATATTATCCAACAGGGACAGGGGCCTTTGCATTTAGTGAAACAGATGTGGCACCCATTTATAAACCTGCGTATTACTCCGACAATAGGTTTGTTCCTAACCATTTTGTAATACAAGGCGATTTTGATGGAGATATGGCGACAGATTTTATCACGATTATCAAGGATATTCACAATAAATATTTACCCCTTGTTTCATTTCCAAGAATAAGTGAAATGAATAAATTTATTACTGCGGAAGGAGCTTCTTATGAGCCATTTGACTCTAAAGGCCAGGAGATTTCAGAAGCAGACCAAGTATTGGTTTTGGATTTTGATGGAGACGGCAAATCGGAGCTTTTGGTTGTTAAAGGCGGTTTGAGTAAAATATATAGGTTCAAAAAAGAATGGCATGGAGGGTATGCATTATTAAACGTTTATTCCGACGGGGATGTAGCCGGTACAAAATATGATGAGCTTCGGGTAGGGGACTTTAATGGTGATGGTAAGTCTGATTTATTCTCCAGGAAAACAGTTGCAGGTATGCCCACTTTTTTAATTATGTATAGTTCGGGTCTTGGGTTTGTCAATTGCGGATTTTGGCCAGAGGTTTTTAATTCTTCCTGTCCATACGGGAAAAATGATCAATTCTATATTGGCGACTTTAATGCAGATGGCAAATCGGATATTTTTCTATTTCGCCGTGATTGCTCAAGTGCTGGTAGTTATGCAACTCATAGTTACTTGGATATGTATTTTTTTCGTGGTGCGACAGGGGCAGCAGCAAGTAGTTATACTCCTGAGTATAAATCTCAGGAGTATTCGGCTGTCCCTAATAATGACATCGCACCATTAATTATGGATGCTAATGGCGATGGTATTGTTGATTTTTGCTTTCAAAGCTCTGCAAGCTCGTATTTACAGGTTCTGTCTTTTGAAACAAATGCCAAACATACCCTACTTTCTTCAGTGACCGATGGTTTCAACCGGACCACCGAATTTATTTATGATCCGCTGAGCAAAGGCGGCGATATTTATACCAAAGGCAGTGGAGCGGTTTACCCCGTCAACAATGTGCAATATCCGATTTACGTGGTTACCTCATTGAAGACGCCAGATGGGATCGGGGGGATCAGCACCACGGCATTCCGGTACGAGAACCTGCGCCTGCACCGGGCCGGTCGCGGCCTGCTGGGTTTTGAAAAAACAAGAACCATTAATTTCACCACAGGCTTTGAGACACAGACACAATATGCGCTGAATACGGATTTCTATGTACCTTATCTCAAAAGTAGCAAGACCTTCCTGAGTAGGGATCCCTCAGTCTACAGCTTGTCTACGAACAATTACAGTTTCACCCGTATCGGATCAGGCTACTGCTTCACCCAGACCAATCCCTCTGGCAGCAGCGAAGACCTGTTAAGCGGCACCACCAGCAGCTACAGCCATACCTACGATGCAGACGGCAACATTACGAACAGTACGAGCACACTGAACGGCGACGTGACGATCACCACCACAACCGCGACCAGCTATACCAAAGTAGCCGGCAGCCCCTTCTTCAATGCCCCCGCAGAGATCACCGTCACCACACAAAGAGACAGCAAACCTTCTGTGGATAAAACCACCATGGAGTATGATGCGAGCGGCCGGCTCATCGAAAGTTACACCATGCCGGATGGCATCACCGATGTCACCAAAAGGCTGACTAAATTCTGGGAGTATGACCATTATGGCAACAAAACGGTAGAAAGATCCTGGGTACTGGGTTTTGCTTACACCCCGTATACGAAATACGAATACGATGCACAAGGCCGCTTTGTCACGAAAGAAATCAACAAACTGGGAGACTATACCGCATACTCCACACACAAATTCTGGGGCAAACCCTTAAGCGTAACCGGTATTTCCGGCCTGACCAGCACCAACACCTATGATGCCTGGGGCAAGCTGAGGGCAGCATCCGTTCCTGTCAGCAGTTCCGTCTCTTATACCATCAACTACTCTGACGGCTGGGATCCAGGTACCCATCAACTCTACTATACCCTGGTACAAGACCCCTCCGCCCCCGACGTAAAGAGCTGGTACGATCAGCTGGGCCGGGAAGTCAAAACGCAGCAGGAGCATTCCGGCGGCGCCTGGACCCATGCCTGGACCCGCTACGATGCGCGGGGCAATGTGCAGGAAAAATCAAACAGTTACCTGTCTGCAGAAACGCCCTTGACCCTTGTGTATGCCTATGATGAGCGGAACCGGCTCAAATCCGAAACGACTCCGACAGGGACGACTAAGTATGAGTATAGCTTTAGCGGTGGATTGGCCTTTACCAAGATCACCCTTCCGGATGGCAAGATCAAAAAGAGCAAAACGGATGCCTCGGGCAAACTGCTGGAGTCCGACAATGGGATCGCCGGTGCGGTGATCTTCGATTACGACAGCCGGGGCAATGAACTCTGGGCCCGGATGAAAGTGTTTTCTTCCGGCATGACCTTTATCAATAAAGCATATGACCAGTGGGGTCGGCTGGTGCAAATGGACGATGCCGATGCCGGCAAAACCACCTACCAATACAATCCCTTCGGCCAGCTTACGGAGCAAAAAGACGCGAAAGGGAAAACAACCCATTTCCGCTATGAAACCGACTTTGGCCGGCTCAGGGAAAAAGAGCTGGATGGCGTCATCACCACTTATACTTACTATGACAAACTGAAAGGCTACCAGTTGCAGCAGGAATCCGTGACCAGTACGAAGTATGGAACCATCACAGATGCCTATGACTATACCGACGCCGGTAAGCTGGCCCTGCATACGAAAAATACCAATGGCGTGCTGGTCGCGAAAACGTTTGCGTACGACGGTTACGGCAGGCCCCTGGTCACCGAATACGCTTCCGGCCTGGGCATCCGCAATCATTACGATACCTATGGCTTCCTGCAAAAGATCACGACCAACTTTGCCGGAGGTGGAGCCGCTGACCAGGTCTTGTACCAGGCCCATGAACGGCGCGGCGACGGGCAGATCAAAAAGTTTACCCGCAGCAATGGCCTGGCTACAGAATACACCTACGAATACGGCACTCTGACCCGCATGCAGGACCTTTCCGGCATCTATGACCTGGCTATGGGCTATGAGTTTACAAACGGCAACCTGTATGCCAGGGGCGATATCCGTGCAGGTAACCAGGAGTTCTTTAGCTACGATGCTGCCGACCGCCTGACCTCATCACAGGCTGAAAAAACAGATGGCAGCGCCAGCTGGCCCACGATCAGTGTACAATACGACGTACCTTCTCCTTACTGGACCGGCTCTTATGGCCGTATTGTGTCTAAGTCCGACGCCGGTACCTATGGCTATCGTAGCATTCCGCGCAATGCCGTGGCCACCATCACCGATCCTGGCGGCCTGGTCAGCCACGCCACACAGGACATTACCTACACCCCTTTTCATAAGGCAGATAAGATCAGTGAGACGATAAGCGGTACAGCCTTTGAAGAGAATTTTGTGTACGACGCGGGCGAAGATCGTGCGTATAGCGGGCAAGTACAGGGCGGCGTAGTGACACACCAGCGCTGGTATATGGGCGACTACGAGCGCGATGAGGTTACCGGCTCGGCAGAGCAGCAAATCCATTACATCTCCGGCGAAGGCGGTCTTTGCGCCATTGTGGTCAAAGAGGGCGGCAGCTTTACCTACTACACCGCCTATACCGACCACCTGGGTTCCATCGTATTGCTGACCGATGATGCCGGCACCCCGCTGTACCGACAGGCCTACGACCCCTGGGGCCGGGAACGCGATCCCGAAACCTGGGACCACGGCAGCGGCCGGGGCACAAAGCCCCGCTGGCTCACCCGTGGTTATACCGGCCACGAAATGCTGCCGGAGTATGGGCTGATCAACATGAATGGCCGCCTATACGACCCCCTGAACGGGCGCATGTTGCGGCCGGACAATTATGTGCAGGACCCTACAAACACACAGAGCTACAACCGCTTTTCGTATTGCTGGAATAACCCGATGAAGTACACGGACCCCAGTGGAGAATTGGTGTGGTTTGTGCCGTTAATTTATGCGGGTGTTAATCTTGCATTCGATTTGGCTATGAAGGATGGTAAAATGGATTTTGGGCAAATTGCCACCTCTCTGATAACGGGAGCAGTTGGAGGAGCATTGGGTGGAGCGACAAGCTTTTCCGCAGCTGTAGGGGGCGCCATGATCAGCCAAATGAATCGGTTTTTGCCCTCAATACCACTAATTCAATCTCAGAACTTTAATCTGAGTGCAAGCCCTATGTTTGGCATGGGGTCAAGCGGTTTTAACTTTGGAGGCTCCTTCAACGCGAGTGGTATGATAGGAAATTTTGCTTATTCTGCAAGTGTAAGTGCGGGCTACAATTCTGGTATGAGCAGCCTTGGAGAGGCAGCCGGAGGGAGTGGCTACGTCTCTGGCGGTGGTTTTGCCGGCTATAACGCCGGAAATGCCAATTATGGACTGGGATACAGTTATTCTTCGTTTGGTGGGAAAACAGCACAGGGAGTGGGTGCGGTTACTGCACAGATTGGGGACTTTGGAATCCGTATCGATGAGGACTTTGGTATTGGTGATGGTGGTGACAGGTATCGTACCGGTGGTCTGTTGGCTACTTATCGCATTAATAATGATCTTACTTTAGCTTTTGGAGGCAGTATGATGACGGGGAATGCTATAAAAAATGGAGAAAGTCCAATAGATTATTGTCCAACTTGTGGACCAAACGGCACTTGGAATAATGAGGATATAAAGATAAGAGGAGGCACAATGTATGGAGGTGTTATTTATAAAGGTCAGGGCTATTACTATGGAAACAATAGTGAAAAAAGACTACATACCATACAGAATTCAATTCATGGAAGTAAAATGCTTAATTTAGGTACTCCTTATTTTAGAGACTTGCAATACAAAAGCAAAGCCTACTCTTATTACGGTTCGTATAATCACTCATACTTAAATTATTAGAAATGAAAGTTATGCTGTTGGTATTTCTTTTTACATTTTCGTTCTGTAATTGCTACAGTCAGAAAGTTAGTAAGGAAGTGTTTTCAAGAAATTTCATATTTGATAACGGATATTTTATTGATACGTTCTTGTTAAAAAGAAATTCTACAAATGATATTAATTTTCTTAAGTCTTCTGTGTACATATTTTTCACTAAGAGTAGTAGTGTTATGTTGTGTAATCTTGGAATTTCTGATACAGATAGTAGTAATTTTGAATGTTTAACTAAGCGGATTCTTTTAAAGGATTTTTATGGGGTAAGCTGGGGAAAATTCAACGTGGAGAAAAATATAATTAAAGTTCATTTTTGCTATCAATTTTTCTCCACAGGATTGAAGCTGAAATATTTTGATGCATATTTTGAAGGAATTATACGTGATGAAACAACCATTATAAACTGGAGAATGGTTGCCCCGTATCCCAATGTTAATAAAAGACTTAATGATAATTACGAAGATTTAAAAATCGGGAAAACTTTAAAATTTGTATTGCAGAAAGGTATTAATATGATTCATTCTGATAAGGCTTGGATTAACAGCAAACAATAAGTACCAGCATTCCCCTCTTCGGGTGAAGAGCATTTGGGTCGATGAATATCGGAATCAAAATTCTATTACATCCTCGGTTTTTTGAAAAGTGCTTTCGTAAATAGTCAATTGCGCCATGCGTCCTTGGCTTTGCAAAGGCTCCATAGAGACGACATAGCCTGCGAAGGCCCGGCATATTCAGTCTGGGTTTAAACTGGAAACCAAAACTATTACCTCGATTATAGTCAATTTCAGAAAGGGCTTTATCTATATGGAGGATATAATAATCCGTATAGTTTGTTTGGATTCTAAAAAATGTAAGATGAAAAAGTTTATCTGCTTGGTTTGTTTACTATCGATAGCCTCTTACTGCTCTGCCCAAAAAATACCAAGCGCGTATAAGCAGTATTTTGGAAATTGTTGCAATCTAAAAAAAACATCAATCAGGTCCTTTCTTGAAATTGATGGGTATTATGTATTATCTTTTATAGATACGGAATCAAATACCGGAACCGTAAGTGACACAAATCAATATAAAATTATTTTTTATGAGAACGGCTTATGTGTTAGTGGTTGGGCTGTTTATGTTAAGACAATTAAAGATGTCTACACAGAAATAGAACGAATTATTAATAATGGCTCAAAAGATTGGTTTTATAAAACAGCGGCCTGGGGTAAGTACGAAATCAGGAATGATACAATTGTTACAAGAAACATCATATATGGAACATTGATAAGGCCTGTAAACGTTTGGGAAGTAAGGTATAAGATTGTCAACCGAACAACTATTGTGCAGATTGATGAAAAAAAATTAGTGCGAACAGGCAAACACGGAGTGCAGCAAACTGAGAAAAATGATGCGGTTTATTTTCAAGCAAACTTCGTGCCTTTGCAAACAATACCTGTATCTGATTATTCTTGGTTAAGACGTCAGAAATGTGATGCCAGTGATTAAGTTGTAGTTTTTTACAATTGCAACGCGCAAGATTATTAAGGAATCCGTAAATATAGTTTTAGTCTCCAGAATTTATGCGCGAGAATGGTCAATTGCACCACGCGTCCTTTCTGGCTTAACACAAAAGGCCAAAAAGAAAGAGACAACGTGGCCGACGCCCGGCTGCAAAGGCTCAGCAAAAAAAAATACAATGATGATATACTACCATAAGCGTGTCAGCCATGCTGTCGCAAATGTCAAAGAGCATCTGTGATACATGACCAAGGAGGAATTCTCAATTGAGCTCATGTCGCCTTTTTATCGGTCATGACAGCCCCGAGCAGATGATTAGACAACGTTATGGCCACATCGCCTTATTAATCATTATCCATTGCTATAAGCGGATGCTTTGCGGGTAATGAAACAGATCTTCCGGGTCATACTGCCTTTTTACTTCCTGCAGACGTGCATAATGGTCGCCGTAGTACATCGTTTCCCAGTCCTTAAAATTGATGTCCGGGTAATTGCGGTAATGCGCTTTGATGCCGCTGTCGCGGAACAAGGTTTGTATGGCTTCAAAAGTCGTGGTCATCCTGCTTTCCTGGCTTTCCTGCTGCCAGTAGGCCTGCAGTTCGCCGAGGAAAGGCAGGTGGCGGTGCGGGTAGCAGGAGCCTGCTGCAAAGCCCGGGTCATTGATCTTCCCGCCCAGGGTATTCACCTGGAACACGATACCGGGATTACCGCTTACCTGTGCAAACAGCTCGTCTTTGATGCCGAGGATATCTTCTTTATCCCGGTACAGGCCACAGGAAGCGTTTTTGAAAAAAATCGGCCCTTTGCGGCCGTAATAGCGCTTCATCGCCTGCGGTAGACTGGCGGCCAATGTTACACTTTTACTGTCGGCCAGATCAGCTATGGGGGCAATGGTCTCAGCAAAACCGCTGTAGGTTTTATACGTAGTGATCAGTACCGTCAGGGTTTTTCCATTCAGGACATAAGCGCCAAAGGCCTCATCAGGCAAGGTGTTGCTGACATCGAACCAGGCGCTTAAAGTGTTGGCAAAGCGTTCGGCTGTCATATTGCGGAAGCGCAGTACATAGCTGTCGAATGTTGGCGGCATATTATATACGCGGAAGCGGAATGAAGTGACCGCGCCGAAGTTGCCGTTGCCACCGCCTTTGCAGGCCCAGAGCAATGTTTCGTCATCTTTTGTATCACGTATCGTACCTGATGCATCGACCAGGCGCAATTGCAGCAGGCTGTCGCAGGTAAGGCCGAACTTCCTGCTGAAAAAGCCGTAACCTCCACCCAGGGCCAGGCCTGCAATCCCTACGGTACCGCAGGAGCCGGAAGGCAGCAGTTTTTTCTTCGGAAAAAGATAAGCCTGTATGTCCTGCAGCAGGCATCCGGGTTGGATTTCGATCTCGTTGTCGCTGATCAGCCTGATTTGCTTCATCAGGGAAACATTGATGACCATGCCTCTGTCGTTTGAAGAAAAGCCTTCAAAGCTGTGCCCGCCGCTTTTGACAGCCACCTTCAATTGTTCCGCCGCGGCTTTTTGAAGGGCGAACTGAACGCCCTTTTCCGTTTTGCAGACGGCAATGTATTTCGGCAGATGTTGTATGCGTTTGTTGAAAGCGGTATTGAATGAAGCATAGGCAGCGTCGTTGCGGCTCAACATCAAGACGTCCTCTTCTGTAACCGCGATCTGGTCCGTTACTGCTGTTCCCGCTTTTTGCTTTGGTTCCTTAGCCGGTGTTTTCGGTTTGTCCGTAGAAGGCTCGTCGTCAAAGCAACTGATAAAGGGCATAAACGCAATGCCCAGACCCATCAGCCTGAGGAATTCTCTTTTGGAATAGGTACGGCTCATAATGCTTGCTGTTGAAGATGAAGTTTATTTTACCTGGTGCTCATTCAGCCATTTCCGGTATTTGTCCGCATTGATCTCCTGCTCCTGCAAGGTGCGGGCATATACATGATAGCCCGGCTTTTGGGCATCGGCCACGAAGTACAGGTAATCGTGTTCTGCAGGATGCAGCACGGCTTCAAGGGCTGACTTGTTGGGCATACAGATCGGGCTGGGGGGCAGGCCCTTGTAGCGGTAAGTGTTGTAAGGCGATTCAATGAGCAGGTTCTTGTAGTATACCCGGTGGATCTTTGTTTTGAAGCCATCAGCTTTGCGCATGGCGAAGATCACGGTGGGGTCGGCATCCAGCTTCATGCCGATTTTCAGGCGGTTCAGGTACAAGCCCGCTACCATGGGCTGTTCATCCGCTTTCGACGATTCCAGCTGCACGATAGAGGCCAGTGTCGTGACCTGTAAAGGATTCATGTTGCGGGCATTGGCCTCAGCCGTTTTCTCTGCTGTCCAGTACGCGTCGAACTGGCTTTTCAGCTTGCGTACAAACTCTGCCGGGCTGATGGTCCAGTGAAAATTATAGGTATCGGGAAACAGGAAATAGATCAAAGCCGCAGTATCATATCCCACCGCAAAGTCTGCACCGGCTATGGCTTGCACTAGGCTTGCGGAATCGGCTTCCAATAAAGGACTTACACGACCCGCCAGTTCAAAAATGCTGCTGTAGTTGCCGATACGGATCGCGATCTCGTCCTGGGCGCCGAGGCGCAGGCGATTGATGACGGTGCTGTTGTTCTCTCCTTTGTTCAGGGTGTAGCGCCCCGGCTTGATCCTGCCGCTGTATTTTTTTTGCCCGGCCAGCCAGGCGAAGCTGTTCTTGCTGTCCAGGAAAGGGGCAATGGAATCCAGTACCTGCTGGTAAGTAGCACCGGTAGGGATGTATAGCTTTCCACTGTGGTTGATATTGGGTTGCAGCCAGTTCCGGTAATAAAAGAAACCGCCGGCACCGCCTGCGGCAAGGATCAGTACCAGGAGCACGGCAAGCAGTGTACGGCCCGATTTTCGTTTCGCCATTGTAGAAAAAGTGAGTATTGCTAAGGTAAGGGCAGAAGCGGACTTCCGGAAAAATTAAATGATTTCCCGGATGTGCTTGTCGATATTGGAGGCGATCTTCTGCATCGGCAGGTCATTGTCGTCGTAGCCGAAAGGGTCTTCGATTTCTTCGGCTACCAGTTCCAGGCTGCCCAGTACGTAGAAGACAAAGCCTACTATGGGGGCAACAAAATAGCCCAGGGTAAACACGTAGCCGAAAGGCAGGGTGATCACGTAAAAGAAGATGAACTTCTTGATAAAAGCGCTGTACGATTGGGGGATCGGGGTGTTCTTGATCCGCTCGCAGGCCCCGCAGATGTCGGTAAAAGAGGAGAC
This sequence comes from Chitinophagaceae bacterium, assembly GCA_016786525.1. GTDB lineage: Bacteria > Bacteroidota > Bacteroidia > Chitinophagales > Chitinophagaceae > Rurimicrobium. Next base: position 3,070 of record JAEUVW010000280.1, on the reverse strand, counting down.
TTCCCCGTTCAGTACGATCAGCTGGTCGCCCGTGATCGTACCCTCCTTGTATAGCCCGTTGATCCTGTGCGTGATCAGGCCGGCTACCTGGTTGGGTACATGTTTGGCGGTGTCGATATTGCCCAGCTCGGGGTGTGCTTTTTCGTCGAGTGCCAGGCGGGTACTTTCTGATTGGAGGTGTGTTTTGAGTACTTTGGCGTACAGGGGTATCGTATTACGGAAAAAAGTGCGGGTTTCCGTATCCTGCTCGGGAAGCATGGCGTTCAGCTTCAGGGACAGGTTGCGGCTGTTGTTCACCAGGGCGCCCCAGAGCTTACGACCTTCCCACCAGCGGTCGTAGGCCGTGTTGGTCCGGAAGACGAGCAGGATGGAGATCGCAAAGCCCAGCAGGCTGTGCAGGGTAGGGATGTTCTTGACCCAGCTGTTGTTGCCCAGGTGCAGGTATTCCAGCTCCCAGAAGGCAATGAGCAGCGAATACACGACGATGAGCAGGATCAGCGGCGCCAGTTTGCGGGCGGTATCTGCCTTCGAGATCAGGAACAGGGATTGAATCCAGGCTTTGTTGTTGTAAATCTGCACGGAAGATTGGTGTTTAGCGCAAATTTAAGCATTCGGCCTATAGCATCATATAGTGAAAACGGTACTTCCTGAACTAAAAAAACTTTAACTTTGCGCTCTTATTTGATTGTACAGGAAAATGACCAGGATTTATTTCGACAATGCGGCGACAACAGCTTTGGATGCTGAAGTTTTGGAAGCGATGATGCCCTACCTCACGGAGAAGTTCGGCAACCCGTCTTCGGTGTATTCTTATGGCCGGGAAACCAAAATGGCGATTGAGAATGCGCGCAAGCAGGTCGCAAAGATACTGGGCGTCACACCGGGTGAGATCTTCTTTACCTCGGGCGGTACCGAGAGCAGCAATACGGCCATTCATGCCGCCGTACGTGACCTGGGCTGCCACCACATTATTACCTCCTGCCTGGAGCACCATGCTACGATGCACTGTTCTGAAGAAGTAGCCAGGGAGCGCAATATCCCGCTCAGCCTGGTGAACCTGAAAGAGAACGGTCATATTGACCTGGAGCACCTGGAAAAGCTGTTGAGTACGCATACTGAAAAATCGCTGGTAACGCTGATGCATGCCAACAACGAGATCGGCAACCTGCTGAATGTAGCCGCTGTTGGCGAGTTGTGCGAAAAGTACGGTGCCGTGTTCCATTGCGATATGGTGCAGACCATCGGGCATTATCCCGTGAACCTGCCCGCGCTGAAAGTGCATTTTGCCAGTGCGGCAGGCCACAAATTTCATGGGCCCAAAGGCGTGGGCGTGCTGTATGTGAACGCCAGCATGCAGATCAAACCGATGATCAACGGCGGCGCACAGGAACGCAATATGCGTGCCGGTACGGAAAATATGTATGGTATCGTAGGCTTTGCGAAAGCCCTGGACCTGGCCATGAGCAAGCATGAGCAGGACAGTGCCTACATCATGGGCCTGAAAACCTATATGCACCAGCAGCTGAAAGCAAGTTTCCCGCAGATCATTACCAATGGCGATACATTCGGGGAATGCCTGTACACGGTGCTGAATGTCTCTTTCCCCAAAACGGAAAAATCAGAATTGCTGCTGTTTAACTTGGATATGGCCGGCATCTGTGTCAGTGGCGGCAGCGCCTGCTCCAGCGGCTCAACATCAGTCAGCCATGTCATCAAAGCCCTGTACAACGGGCAATCGGCGCAGATGATCCCCATCCGTTTCTCGTTCAGCAAACACAATACCAAAGAAGAAGTAGACCGTGTGATCGAAAAGCTGAAAGAGCTGATCTAAGAAGATCAATATGGTTCACAAAAGCGATTACCCCTCCTGTACCGGCATGGCAGCCGGCTTTAGACATCATCATACCCGCTGGATGCCGGGGAGGGAATGAGGTTTCTCTGCAAAAACTAGGCAGCGTTTTGTGGCAGGCTGCAGATCCCTTTGCCTGCCGCAGGCAGGCTCCTGCGCGGGGATGACTGTAAGCACAGGGGAAGGAAGTATTGAGCATCCTGTTGCAGAAAAGACTTACCGCTATTGTGTTTTGTATAGGCCAGGTGCTAATTATTCTTGAACGGGGCGATCAGCATAAACTCAGGAATACCCACCAGCATCATTTTTTTGGTGAAGAGGTCTTCCATCGTATAGGTGCCGTACATTTTGCCCATATCGCTGCTCAGGTTGCAGGAAGAGATGTACTGGTAGCTTTCCCCCGGCGCTATAGTCGGTTGCTGGCCTACTACGCCTTCTCCCTCCACTTCACGCACATCGCCATTGCTGTCTATAATGTGCCAGTGCCGGCGCATCAGCTTTACGGGCACGCTGCCCAGGTTCTCTATCGTGATGCGGTAGGCAAAAAGATATTCCGAATGAATGGGCTTGCTTTGTGCAGGTTGGTAAAATGTTTCAACCACTATATTCACATCGTTTGTTACTTTATGTACCATATGGTTGCCGGGTTTTTGTAAATGTAGGGAATAAAATTATTGTCAAAATGCTAAATAAACTCCTGTAACATCCGGGCAACAAACTCCTGTTCATAGCCTTTTTGCGTGAGGTAACGCTGCAGTTTGGCCCGCCGTGTAAAGACATTGGTATCTTTCCGGATATCGGGCATTTTCTTTTCCGCCAGTTTTCGAAGAGTGTCCAGGTACTCATCTTCGTCTATTTCTTCCAGCGCTTTGCGGATGCAATAGTCTGATATCTGGTCTTGCTTCAGCTCATATACGATCTTGCGCCGCCCCCAGTTTTTGATCCTGAATTTACCGCGGGCAAAGGAGCGCGCGTAGCGTTCTTCGTCCAGCAGTTTTTGTGCGATCAGCTCTACCATCAGTTCGTCTACCTCGTCTTTCCTTGCTCCGCTTTCGTACAGCTTATTGCGCACTTCCTTCTGGCAGCGGTCCTGGTACTGGCAATAGCGGGTGATCATCGTACGCAAATCCATATTCCTTTCTAGTTTGCTCAAAAATAAGACCGCACATTGTAGTAACGTGCGGTCTTTGTTTTTTATTGAATAGCAAAAATCTATCGGCT
>JAEUVW010000182.1 GCA_016786525.1 Chitinophagaceae bacterium | reverse complement strand
CAAAGGTCTTTACTGTATTCCAGGTTGAGCTTTCTGTGTACCTCATAGTTCATTTCAGTGGTGTCGGTACGCGCACCGAGGTGAAATACAGCTTGTACTTTACCCGGATGCTGCTGCAGCCAGTTGACAAATTGGTCGCGGTGTATCTTCAGTTCATATTTTTTGTGCAGCAGATTGGCAGACTTTCGCTCGTCTGCAAAATCATCTACAAGTACCAGGTGTTGAAACCCTGCTTTGTTGAGCCTGCTGACCAGGCAACTGGCAATAAAGCCTGCGGCACCGGTGATCGCAATCATGTTTTCCTGATCCATGCGTACAATTGTTGAATACAAAGAAAAAGAAAGCAATGCCGATGAAGCATTGCTTTACGTTAAAATTGAGTTGCTTACTGCAAATATTGTTTAGTGATGCTCGGCAGGGGCCGCTTCCTGGTGCCCGGCTCCTTCGTGGTGTGCTGCATCCTGGTGAGCACCTTCTGTTGCAGGTACGCCATGCTCTTCGTGCGTGGCATCGCCATGAGCAGCCTCGTGCGTAGCGGCAGCGCCGTGCGCATCGTGTGTTGCCTCTGTATGTGCGCCGCCGTGACCGGAGTCATCGTGGCTCATAGATTTTACAAAACCCATGGACGCAACAAACAAGCCTACTATAATCAGTACGAAAAGAAAGGCTGCTTTGAACGGAATACTTGGGTTCTCTTCGTGGCTATGGCCGTGCGCGTGGGCATCATGTGTATCGTGTGACATTATTGTATTTCTTTTAAGATGTGCGAAGATAAATGTTTGTCCTGAAAAAGCTAAATCTGTGGCTATTTTCTTTCCTCAAAAATTATTTCCTCGGTTGCGGCGGTTCCATTACAGTGCCACATTTTTTGCAGGTACGCTTATCTTCGTCTGCATAGAAACGTGCCATCAGCGGCGGCAGGTCGCGTACGATATCCCTTACATCCAGTTCTTCCTCATACAGCTTGTTGTTGCAGTTTTCGCACAGCCACAGGAAAGAGTCTTTTTCATAATCCTTACGTATCTTTTCGATCACCAGGCCCACAGTATTGGGGCCGCGCTGCGGGGAATGGGGTACTTTGGCCGGCAACAGGAACATGTCTCCTTCGCGGATCTCGATATCTTTTACCTGCCCTTCATCAAAAATCCGGACGACTACATCGCCTTCCAGCTGCAGGAACAGTTCTTCCGTTTCATTGTAGTGGAAATCTTTTCGTGTGTTGGGGCCGCCGACCACCATTACGATAAAGTCCCCTGTATTATGATACACTGCCGCATTGCCAACGGGGGGCTTCAGCAGGTGACGGTTATCGTCGATCCATTTTTTAAGGTTGAGTGGGGGAGTTACTGCCATTGTCGATTATTTAAAATGAGAATAATTTTTAGTGCTTTAATCCATTACGATCATCTTCACCGTTTCAATGCGGGTATCACTCACCAGCAGCACCACAAACTGGTAGTTGTCAATGAGGATCTTTTCATTTTGCCTGGGTATGGTCTCGTGCATTTCGATAATGAAGCCCGATAAAGTCTCCAGGTTTTCGGCAGGAAAATCAAAGCCATATTTTTCCCGCAGGTAGTCCAGTTCCAGGCGGCCGGAGAAGATGTATTCATTTTCAGACAGCTGCTGCTCTACGTATTCTTCCACGTCATACTCGTCGTTGATGTCGCCGAATATTTCTTCCAGTACATCTTCCATCGTCACAATACCGGCTGTGCCGCCGAATTCGTCGATCACCCAGGCAATACTGCGGTGTTCGCGCGTAAACTGGTTCATCAGGTCTACCGCACTCATGGCTTCCGGTACCGCTGATATTTTATGCAACACTGACCGGGTGTCTGCAGGCTTGCGGTTCAGATCGAGGTGGTGCACATAGCCGAGTATATTGTCAATGCTGCCTTCGTACACCAGTATTTTCGATAGTTTGGTGCTGATAAATTTATTCCGTACTTCGCCGATCGGCATGCTTACCTCTACGGCCTCCACCTCATTCCTGGGGATCATGCATTTGCGCACCTTTACATTCACCAGGTCCAGTGCATTTTCAAAAAGCTCGGTATTGAGTTCATTGCTGTCGCTTTCGTGCCCGTGCAGGCTTGTTTTGACAAAATGCTCCAGGTCGGTGCGGTTAAACACCTCTTTGCCGCTTTTGATCGGGACATTAAACAGGTACTTGAGCATAAATTCCGAAATGGATACGAACAGTTTGGCCAGGGGGTAAAAGACCAGGTAGGTGAGCTGCATGGGTACGGCAAATACGCTGAGCATTTTCTCTGCCTTGGATTTGAAAATGATCTTAGGCAAAAACTCCGCCACAAACAGGATAATGAGCGTGGCAAAAATAGTGTCTGCCACCAGTGTGATGTACTCAAAGGCATTGTGCCCGAAGCGTGTGGCCACAAAACCCAGTAACTGATGCAGGTAAGGTGCCGTAAGCTGCGTCATCAGCAGGCCATAGATAACGAGGAATACATTCACCCCGATCAGGCTGGAGCCGATAAACTCTTCCGGGTGGCTGGAAAAGTGCCCGAGGATTTTCCCCGCTACGGTGCCTTGTTTCCGCTTCAGTTCTATATTCAGCTTGCTGGCCGATACAAAAGCAATTTCCGTACCCGCGAAAAACGCGATCATCAGGATGCAACCGGCAATGTACAGTATAAGATGACTATTGTCCATTCTGTTTCAAAAATAAGACGATTTGCGTAACGCCGCTCCTTGTCCCGGTTATTTCATTTCAAATTTCTACATCGCCATCCA
>JAEUVW010000127.1 GCA_016786525.1 Chitinophagaceae bacterium | reverse complement strand
ACCCTGTTCTCCTGCAAAAAAGACGAAACCCCTGCTAAAGAGGGAACCATCAAAATGGAGTTCTTCAATGTGGCCGGGTCCGAAAAGCTTGCCCTGAACGACAAATGGTATAAAAACCAGAACGGCGATTCCTTTACGGTAACGAAGTTCAATTATTACATCAGCAATATCCGGTTCAATACTACTTCGGGCGGCAGCTATGCCGAAACGGAAAGTTATCACCTGGTAGAGCAATCCGCACCGGCTTCGCAAAGTTTCGATATCAGTAAGGTCCCGGCGGGCACCTACAATTCCGTCACCTTTACCATTGGCGTAGACAGCCTGCGCAATGTATCCGGCGTACAGTCCGGCGACCTGGATCCTGCCAAAGGGATGTTCTGGAGCTGGAGCACAGGCTACATTATGCTGAAAGTGGAAGGCACTTCCCCCCGCTCGCCCCAATCCGGCAATGTCTATATGCTGCATGCCGGCGGATTCAAAGGCGAGTACAATGTGCTCCGTACCGTAACGCTGAACTTCCCCTCTGCCCTCAGCATCAATGGCGATGAAAGCCACATCCACCTGAATGCCGATGTGCAAAAGGTGTTTGGCGGCACCAAAGCCATCAGCATTGCAGCCAGCCCGGTCATTATGGCCGCCGGTGAAAACGGCAGGGCCCTGGCCAACAATTACAAGGATATGTTTACCATTACCGCTGCGGGTAAGTAATGATATTCTTTTTCAGAAAGCAGGGTAGCATGGCGCTATCCTGCTTTTTTGTGCGCCTGTTTTTGCAAAAACCTATCTTTGAGCCCGCTATTGATATGTACGAATACACCACAGAAATACGCGTCCGGTATGGAGAGACGGACCAGATGGGCTACCTGTACTATGGCAATTATGCCCTGTACTACGAAGTAGGCCGTACCGACGCTATCCGTCATTTAGGCTTTACCTACAAGGCCATGGAAGAGCAGGGCATTGCGCTGCCCGTGGCCGAATGCAACCTGCGCTACCTGCGCCCGGCCTTTTACGACGACCTGATCACCATTAAGACTTCGATCCGAGAAATGCCCCGCGGCTCTGTGATCCAATTTCATTCGGAACTGTACAACCAGCACGGCAAACTGATCAACAAAGGCCTGACCACCCTGGTCTTTTTTGATATGAAAGAACGGAAGAAAACCACGATCCCGGATTTCCTGCGCACAAGCCTGGAACCTTATTTTCAAGAGCCAATATGACCGCTACCATTATCACCATCGGCGATGAATTGCTGATCGGCCAGATCATTGATACCAACTCAGCCTGGATCGCCCAGCAACTGAATGCAGCAGGCATCAGCGTCCGCAGGCGCATTGCCATAGCCGATACGAAAGAAGCTATTGTCCATACCCTCCGGGAAGAGTTGCCGCAGGCAGAACTCCTGCTGCTGACCGGCGGCCTGGGGCCTACGGCAGACGATGTGACCAAACCGGTGCTCTGCGATTTCTTCGGCGGCAGGCTGGTCGTCGACGAGGCTGTACTGGCGCATGTTACAGACATCTTCCTGCGCCGCAACAGGCCCCTGCTGGCACGCAACCTGAAGCAGGCCGAAGTGCCGGACAACTGCACCGTATTGTTCAACCGCCTGGGCACAGCTCCCGGTATGCTGTTTGAACGGGAAGGCAGGATCATCGTATCTATGCCCGGCGTACCCTTCGAGATGAAAGGCATCATGGAAGACAGCGTACTGCCCTTGCTGCACCAACGCTTCGGCAAACAGCAGGCGATCGTGCACCGCAACATCCTCACGTTCGGCGAAGGAGAAAGCTTTATTGCCGAAAAGATCAAAGATATCGAAGACGGCCTGCCGGCACATATCCGCCTGGCTTACCTG
>JAEUVW010000114.1 GCA_016786525.1 Chitinophagaceae bacterium | reverse complement strand
CAGGTAATTGATCACCTGGTTGATCTTCACGGACGCACGCTCTACTTCTTCCGGGCGGCCGGAGACCTTGAGCTGCGTGCCTCTTGAGAGTATTTTTAAGGTCGGGAATTTTTTCTTCAGGATATCAAATTTACTGTTGTTGACGCCAACGAATTCTATAGGGTTGACTGTTTCGAGGTTAATGATTATTTCTGTCAAAAGATAATAATTTAAAAGCGGTGATACTTACTGCGATGCAGCTGTAGCGAATATACAGCACTTTGATTATAAAAAAACTTCTGTGCAGATTCTATATTTTTGTAAGATAAATTTAACGATCGTACATGTCCCTTCAAAACAAGATGATTGTCATTACCGGAGCCTCGTCAGGCATCGGGAAAGCCCTTGCAGCAGACCTTTTGGCCAAAGGAGCCCGCGTGGCCCTCTGTGCCCGCAACCTGGGCAAACTGCAGGAAACATTCACTTCCTTTCATAACAATAATTTATTGCTGTTCGGGGCCGATGTGAGCAGGGAGGAAGACTGCCGGAATTTTACCGATGCGGTCGTCGCACGCTGGGGCGGTATAGATGTGCTGATCAACAATGCAGGCATCAGCATGCGGGCGCTTTTTGAAGACCTGGACCTGAATGTGATCCGCGAACTGATGGATATTAACTTCTGGGGCAGTGTCTACATGACCAAGTATAGCCTGCCGCATATACTGGCTGCAAAGGGGGTCATCTGCGGGGTATCTTCGGTAGCAGGCTACAGGGGCCTGCCCGCCCGTACCGGCTATTCGTCGTCGAAATTCGCGATGCAGGGCTTCCTGGAGGCATTGCGTACAGAATTGCTCCATACCGGCGTCCATGTGATGTGGGTCAGCCCGGGTTTTACGGCATCCAACATCCGCAACACCGCATTGAGCGCTTCAGGCACTGCACAGAAAGAAACACCACTCAGCGAAGAAAAGCTCATGAGTGCCGAAGCCTGTGCGGCAAAAATCGTTACGGCGATAGAAAAACGCAAACGCACACTTGTGATGACTTTACAAGGCAAAATGGCCGTCTTGCTCAATAAATTCTTACCTTCGGTAGCAGACAATATGGTCTATAAAGTTTTTTTAAAAGAACCCGATTCCCCCCTGCAGAAGTACGAAAAACCTGCTGGCGGGTAAACAGACTGATATAAAACCAATCCCATGAAAAACAAATACCTCTTATCTATGGCACTCCTGTGCTGTGCCGGCCTGAGCCGTGCCCAGTTTCAGGGTTATGTCTACAAGGAAGACTCTTCGATAAAAGTGACCCGGGGCGGCGTGGAGAAAACCCTGGCCTGGTGCGGCGGTATCAACACCCCGCAGTTTGCCGGCGCAGACCTGAACCGCGATGGGCTGGCCGACCTGGTGGTTTACCAGCGCGACCGCAACTCTTCCGTAAAGACCTTCATCAATATGGGGACAGCAGGCGCGCCCGCCTACCGCTACAGCCCACGCTACAGCAAAAATTTCCCGCTCTGCTCTTATTACCTGATCCTCAAAGACTACAACGGGGATGGCATTGCCGACCTGTTCGAATCCGGGGGGCGTGGCTTTACAGCCTACAGGGGCTACTACAATGCCGACAACGAGCTTTGCTTCGATAAATACAAATCCCTTTATTACAATAATGACAGGGGCAGCAGCCCGGGGGATATCAATGCATCCGTAAACCCGCAGGATATTCCAGCCATCGTGGATGTAGACAATGACGGCGACCTTGATTTCCTGGCCTATTACGACGATGGCCGCTTTATCAACTGGTACCAGAATATGCAGGTAGAATTGGGCAAGCCTAAAGATACCATCACCATCCGCCTGGCAGATCACTGCTGGGGCAAGACCGAGCAAAAGGCCACCCGTGCCAAAAACCTGGGCGTGTATTGCGACAATTCCAAGCTGATGCGCCTCGCCCCGGGCGAACCATCAACCAGTAAGACCACGGACGGCGGCAATACGCCCTGCCTGATCGACTTTGACGACGATGGCGACTACGATATGCTGGACGGGCATATTGCCTTCAACTACCTGGTGTACCTCGAAAATGGGAAGGCCGCCACCGGTATCAGGGACAGCATGGTGTACCAGGATATTGCCTGGCATACCCTGGGCGATACGGTAAAAATAGCGCAATGGCCAGCAGCATTTTTTGTAGATATAGACTGCGATGGCAAGCGCGACCTGATGGTGGCCCCCAATGCCAACGGCACTTCCGAAAACTACCGCTGCAGCCAGTACTACCGCAACATCGGCACCGACAAGATCCCTTCTTTCAAACTACAGTCCGACACCTTTATGGTATCCGATGCCATCGATGTAGGCTCCAATGCCTACCCGGTCTTTTACGATTACAACAAAGACGGCAAGCCGGATCTCTTTGTCGGGTCGGGCGGATACTACGAGACGACGACCGGACTGTTGCTGTCCCGGATCATGTACCTGCAGAACACGAGCACCGCAGGCAATCCTTCGTTTGAGATCATCACGGACGACTTCCTGGGCCTGGGCGCCAAACGGTATAAAGGGATTTCCCTGAGTGTGGGCGATGTAGACAACGACGGCAAAGATGACCTGGTAATGGGGCACCTGGACGGCAGCCTGCATTATATCAAAAACACCGCGGCCTCGGCAGCCGTACAGCCCGACTGGAGCAGCGCCCCGGATACTTTGCGCAACATAGACGGGGACCCGATCATTACCCAGGAATTTGCCACCCCCCTGGTTTATGACCTGAATACGGACGGCAAAATGGACCTGGTGATCGGCGATCGCGGGGGCTACCTGAATTATTTTGAAAACCAGGCCACTACTGCGGGCGCTTCCAAATTCAGGCTGACCACAGACCAGGTAGGCTTTGCCAAAGCCGATCCGGAAAAACTGACCACCGGCTACAGCGCTCCTTTCATTGGCAAAATGGACAATACCGGCGAAGATTTTTTACTGATGGGCAGCGGTTCGGGCCGTATTTTCCGCTACACCGACTTTACAGGAGTGGCTGTTGCAGGTTTTTTCAAACGCCTGGACAGCGCCTATTCCTACATTCTTTCCATTAACCCCCTGGTCTCCCTGTACCAATCCGCCCCTTCGGTGGCTGATGTGGACGGAGACGGCTTTTATGAAATGGCCGTAGGCAATATTTATGGGGGCGTGCTGATGTTCCGCCAGGAAAAAACGGTAAGCGTGACCGAAAAAAAACCTGCAGAGCAGAAAATGCTGCTTTTCC
>JAEUVW010000110.1 GCA_016786525.1 Chitinophagaceae bacterium | reverse complement strand
AAAACCAAAAGCGTGAAAGAACTGAACATCTGCAAAATAGCTTTTCTATCCCTGTTCCTTGCGGGTTGTAGCGGGCAGGCTACGGAAAAGCACAAGCTGGCAAACGAAACCGTTGGTGGCGGTTGTGACGGCTGCGAGCTGATGTATATCGGCATACCCAAAGAAATCAACTCAATGGACACCAGCACCGGCTGGAATGAAAAGGGACAAAAGCTCATTGTTACCGGAACGGTTTTTCAGCCAGATGGGAAAACACCTGCGCCAAATGTCATTATTTATTACTGGCAAACAGATCAGGAGGGTTATTATTCGCCCAGGCCAGGAATGGAAGAGCGGGTAAAGCGGCATGGGCATATCCGGGGTTGGGTCAAAACAGATCAGTACGGGAAATATACCATCAACACCATCCGGCCTGCACCTTATCCCCGTGATGTATTACCGGCACATATCCATTTGTCCGTCAAGGAACCGGATGTTGCCAACGAATACTACACCGATGAAATCAACTTTGAGGATGACAAATTACTGCTTCCCCATTTTAAAAAGCATCCCCCTGAAAACCGTGGAGGGAGTGCTGTTGTAAGCGTAGTACGCAAAGATGGATTACAGTTTGCCGGGCACAATATCGTTCTTGGCCGGAACATTCCCAACTATCCCCAAAACCAGGACGGCCACTTTAACAAGCACCACATACAGTGAACTATGGTTGACAGAGAACGAAGAAAGAAACTTGCATTTCACTTGCGACACCTGGCAGTCGGGCTGATCAGCAATGACGAATTTGAAAGCTACATAGCAGATGAGGTAACGTTCGGCTGGCTTCCCGAACAATATTATCGTTCAAAGCAGGCGAAGTTTGATGACGCCATCATCAGACCGATGCTTGAACTAAGCTGGTGCCTTTACAGCGACCTAAAAGAACATAAACTGACCGGCAGCGACGAACTTTCCGGGCAAGCACTGAAAGACATTGCCCGGTACATCCTATTCCTGCATTCAGACTTTGCGTATGAATGGCCCTATCTTGACCCCACAAATCCCCTGATCCGCTTTTCATTTAAAGACCTGCTACTAAGTGCGATGACTTTGGGGCAGCACTACAGAAACAAAATGACGGAACGCCAACAACAGCTTGCCGAATTTAAAAACACCCTGGATTATGATTTATGGCCGTTTATCAATAAAGACCAATACGAACAGCAATTAAAGCACCAGCCTTTCTGCGCAGGACATAAACCTGAGTTGACTTAGCGTTCTTTTGCCCTGGGGCAAAAAACGCAGGACAGGCAAGAAAAGAAACAGAAGCCCGGATATTTGAAAACGCCGGATGCAGCCCCCATACCTTAGCTGCCGCTCAGGCAACACAGCCCACTGACAGCGGCCGGTTCAGCCATTAAGCATTGAAAATGCGCAGCGCCTGCAACAAACTATCCTTGTAATTTCCGCCGATCGGCAGTTCTGTATTGCCTTTCAGGCGGATCATATTATTTCCCACCTCCGTTACGAACCGGGTATTGACGATAAAAGATCTGTGCACCTGTATAAAGTAAGGATTATGCCTCATTTGCTCCTCGATACCGGAAAGGGTACCGTGAACGATAATTTTCTGATTCACAGTGTGAATAGTCAGGTAGTTTTTCAGGGATTCGATATGGCACACTTCCCGGGAATCGATCCGTACTAACTTACGGTCGCTGCGCACATAAAAGATTTCGTCTGTTTCTTTCGGTATAAGACTGGTCCCGGAGAGCTGCTGTGCTTTATTCACCGCTTTCAGAAAACGCTCAAAACGGATCGGCTTGAGCAGGTAGTCAACAATATCCAGTTCATACCCTTCCAGCGCATACTCATCGTATGCTGTGGTCAGGATAACTTTAGGCGGATTTTTTAAACTCCTGATCAGCTCCAACCCGCTCATTTCGGGCATTTTAATATCGAGGAACATCACATCCACAGCGCCTTTATTCAGCGCAGCGAATGCCTGCAGGGCATTATCGCAGCTCCCCGTCAATGTCAGGAAATCAACCCGGGATATATACAGCGCCAGCAGATCCTGAGCCAGCACTTCGTCATCAACGATCAGGCAATTCATAAGCTCAACTGGATGGATAACAGTACTTCAAAAGTATTGTTTTGCCGTTTAATATCAAGTACATGTTTTCCGGGATACAAAAGCTGCAAACGCTTGCCTGCATTCGCCAGGCCAAGTCCGCTGTCTTTCGGTGCGGGTACTGGTTTATAATTGTTCTTACAGGAGAAATAAAGCGTAGTATCGGTCACCTTTATGTCTATAAAAACATAGGCGCCGCTTGCTATCGAGTTCGTTCCGTGTTTGATGGCATTCTCTACAAACGGGATGAGCAGTAAAGGCGCGATCTGTAAAGGCGGAGTCTGCGCTTCGTCAAAATTCATGGTTAATACCTGCTCCTTACTGAGGCGCATCTGTTCAATGTCTGCATAGTCCCGTATCATTTGTATCTCCTTTTTCAAGGGCACCAATTCGTGTTTTGCTTCGTAAAGCATATAACGAAGGATTTCGGACAAACGCATGACCACCTCAGGAGTCTGGTCCGACCCCTTCAGGGAAAGGGAATAAATATTATTGAGCACATTGAATAGAAAATGCGGGTTGATCTGGGATTTCAGCACGGACAACTCTATCTCTGTCTGCTGCTGCCGGATCAGCTCGTTTTGCCGGATCGCAATAAAGAAATGCTGCCCCAGGAATACTAAGGAAAACTGCAGGATCGTAAAGCAGGATGTATTGTAAAAAAGGTACACAAAGAAATGAAAAGTATCCTCCCCCCTGCTTCTTATAAAAGCGGAGTAATAACTAAAGTCATAGGTTTTGATACTGGGTATGACATCCAGGATATACTCCCGGTAAAAGACGAGTATAGCGGTATGCAGCACGATTGACGTAAACAGGCCAATACAGTAGAGGACATATTTCTTTCGGAGCAACAACTTCGGGATGAACACCAGTGTATTGATATACAGTGTGGCCAGCAATGCTGCGTTGTATACTATTGTGTGCATCAGCAGGAGGTCCCGCTCCTTTCCTTTTATACCGGAATGGTTGAAATTGTCTATAGTGCCATGTATCCAGATATAAAGGAATACGGCATTCAGCAATATCCGGATCAACAAATACGACTTCAAAAATGAAGTCACTTTCTTCAGGATCATCCGCTCAAAGTTATCTCAATCGCAATAGTTCACATGTCTATTTACACCAATCCCCGTTTTTCGGGGACGGAAACCGCAATAGGGTTTCTGTAACATGCTACAGCCTGCTCATCCAAAACACAAGCGGCACACAGGCACTGCGATTCATCTTTGCCCCTTCAAAACAGAAGCATATGAAAAAAAACATCCTGATCGCAGCCATTGCCCTGGCTGGCTTTGCCGCCGATGCTCAGCAAACGCTCACCATTATAGAGCAGGATTATGAACTGGCGAAACGTACAGCAGCAGCACAACACAAGTTGCTGATCATTGACTGCTACACTAGCTGGTGCCTGCCCTGCAAGCTATTGGACAAAATGATCTTTAAAAATGACAGTATCTCTGCTGAGATCAGTAAAGATTTTGTGGTACTGAAGTATGATGCCGAGCAGGACACGAAACACAACCTCTCGCTCAAACACCATATTTGCTCCTACCCCACCACCGTTGTGCTCACTGCAGAAGGCAGGGTGATCGGGAAAATGTATGGTACCGGCAGCGGCGGCGCTCTGGTCGAAAACTACAATAAGTTGCTACAGGAAAGCATCTCACGAAACAAACAAGGAGCATACCTTACAGGATACACAACTGCAATCAATGCGGATCAATACCCGGATTTTTATAAAAAATATGTACGCAGGATATCGGATATCAAACCGGGTGAGCTGGCCCGATACTGGTCGGATAATAAAGATCTGCTATCGGAGGTAAGCTTTGCTGTACTGTTCTATTTTGGCAGAGCACCCCGGCACGTCGCCGATTTTTTCCTGCAGCACAAAGCGGAATATGAAAAGCGCTTTGGCACGGCAGACACCAGGTTTGTGCTGCACAACATGAGCGCGGAAAAATTCAGCGTTGCCATCGAAGAAAAGGATGAAAAAAAGTATGAGGACGCTGTAGCATTTGCACAGCAACATTTAGTAAGCGCGGATGCAGGTGAACTGATCAACGCTTACAGACTGAATCTGTTCATTGCCCTGGAAAAATGGGAGGAAGCAACGCAAATTGTTGCCGAACGCATACGCCTGAAAAAGGCGAACGAACACGAGATCAATAATTTCTGCTGGAATGTGTATGAAAAATGCCAGAACAAAAAGACACTAAGTGAAGCAGCCCAATTCATGAAAGCTGTGGTCGACGCAAACCCATCCTTCGCAACCCTGGATACTTATGCACGCCTGCTTGCGAAGAATGGCAAGCGCCAGGAAGCAGTTACTGTCATGCAGCGCGCTATCGAAATGGGAAAAGCAAATGGCGAACAGACAAAAGAGAGCGAAGAAGCACTGGGGAAACTATAATCATCCTTTTACAAATAAATATACTTCCATTGCCCAGGCTTCAAGAGTGTCCCTCCAGTAAAGCTCAGGCTTAACGAGTAAAGAGCGGGGCTTTGAGATAGTTCCTGCGGAATGATAGCGTACACGGAGCAGGATCTGTACTCCTGTTGTTATTCTATGTTGGCATTAGGGATATGTATTGGGGCAAAAGAACTGAGGGTAGGGACTCATGTATTGCCAGTATCAAGGACAAAAATCCGTTTCATCCAAATGAATTTTGGAAGGTATGGTACAGATGCCTTCGGCATGACATCCGCGGGAGACAGATTGAGTACTACAGCACAATTATAGTGGTGATATGTGTTCTGCTTTATCGATGCCTTCGGCAGGAGATTCGTAAGAGTGTAAGTTGCATGCTTATCCGCATGCTGACATCAGGATACAAAAACTCTTTCATATTCCGCTGTCATCCCGCAGGGATCTGTAACATAATTAGCGCTTCGGGGTACCTGCCTGCCTTGCCTACCGGACAGGCAGACGGCAAGCAGGTTCCAAAGAGTTCTTTAAAAGGGAGTGCAGGATGAGCAACAAGTCAGACAGCAGGCTTCTTCCGCTCCAATGCCTGGCTGCAGTACTCGGTATTGTTGAAAAAGGATATGGCCAGAGAGAAGCTCACAAAGTTGGCCGCCGGGATGCCTCTTTCTCCCTGCACCAGTGGAAAATCAATCCCGTACTGCAGGTGATAAATATTCAACAGTTCGCTTCTGAAGCCACGCTTGCTCAGCAGCCTTCGTACTGCGTCCATACGGTTTGAGGATAATCGTATGCGCAAGATTTTCTCCTCATCGCCCAGATCCACGCTCCATGTGCCCCTCGGAAAGAGTTCATTCATTTCCGGCATCAGTAATTCCAGATCCTGCGTGGAAACAATATCGGTGCTGAGCAGGACAAGGTACATGCTGTAAACGTTTGGTATGAATAAAGCTGAGGTATGCTGCTGCAAGCGTTAGAATACCGCACTAACGCTTTTATGCACACCGGTTAAGCGGGCGATAGCAGCCAGTGCTTTCTGAAAAAACACCGGTATGTCGGACCGGAAATATTCACCCTGCACCCGGCTGAAGATGTAGGAGTGTTGTATGACGGACATGAACCGTGATAGCTTTCTTTGCTTTACCGCTGAAATTTCTTTGGTCAGCCATTCCGTATGCAAGGCCGGTTGCAGGGTGCTTTTGAAGCGGATAGGCTTTTCGTCGGCATTGTAAAAGGAATGCTCCACATTCTTCGGAATTTCAAAAGGATGTCCGGGCCTGATGATCAGCCTCCTGTCCGGGAGTACAATACCCAACGCTCCCTCCAGTGCTTCGAGGCGTATGGTCTGCAAAGGGTGTACATGGGCCAGCGCTTCTTTGCCGCAGCGGGGCAACACCGTTTCCATCTCGGTATAGTCACCCTGCGTATCGATGCCTGTTTTGGTGAAGACGGAATCTGCACCGATGGTATTGACGATTCTTTTTTGTTTTTTCATTGTTCCTGGTTTTTAGATGATGGTGTTTATTTCCAGCCCCCGCCCAGAGAGCGGTACAGGTCTACAGTAGCGTTCAGCTGATCCCGTCGGATGGCCGCAATGTCCAGTTCGCTTTGCAATACATTGCTTTGTGCGCTGATGATCTCAAGGTAATTGGCCATACCGCTTTCGAAGAGCAGGCGCGCATTTTTTGTAGCTTTCTGTAAGGTTTGTACCCGTTGGGCGGCAATAGCGTGCTGCTCAGACAATTTTTCCGTTTTCACCAAAGCATCCGACACCTCGCCAACTGCATTCAAAACGGTCTGGCGGAATTGGAGCACTGTTTTTTCGCGCTCTATCTGCGACACTTTGTACTGGGTACGCAATTGCTTTTTGTACAATAAGGGCTGCACCAGGTTGCCGGCGGCCTGCCCAAAAAGGGATGCCGGTATCATAAACCAATTACTCGCTTTAAACGAATTGATACCGGAAGAAGCGGAAATGCTCAATGCCGGGTACAGGCTGGCTTTGCTGATACCCACCTTTGCGTTCGCGATATCCAGGGCCAGTTCTGCCATACGGACATCGGGCCTGAGTGTCAGCATTAAGGGAGGAACACCGGACGACAATTGCTCCGGGAAAGGAACAGACTCCAGGTCTACAGTTCTTGCCACCCGGTTCGGAAAAGTACCCGCCAGTATACTCAACGCGTTTTCCTGCAACACGATATTTTGTTCCAGCATCGGGATCAGTTGTCCTGCAGCCAGCTTTTGAGCACTGGCCTGTTCCACGGCCAGGGAGCTGACCTGTCCCGATTCAAACTGCAATTTGATGATCGTCAAAGTGCTGTCATTCAGCAGCAGGTTCCTGCGGGCGACGGTCAATTGTTCGTCCAGCATGATGAGGTTGTAAAAGCCCTTGGCCACATTGCTGACCAGACTTGTTTGAATGAGCTTTCTCGCTTCGCTTGTCTGCAGGTATAGCGCCAGGGCACTCTTCTTCTGGTTGCGTATTTTACCCCAGATATCCGCTTCCCAGGAAAGCCCCACCGCAGCGGTGAAATCTTCGATATGCGTGGTGCCTAAAAACTGCGAAGCGCTGATCCCATTCAGGCTATTGTCTGAAGGGCGGTTTGACCCGGCGCCCAGCTGCAGGCGGACATCGGGAATATAGTTCCATTTGGCCTGCCGGTACAGCAGGTTTGCCGCTTCGATATTGTTCAGCGCAATCTGCATATTGAAATTTTTATTGATGGCGCTATCGATCAGGCTTTGCAATCCGGGCTCTGTAAAAAAGGCATTCCAGGCCAGCGTAGCGATGGAGTTGGTATCGCCTGCTGCCGCATTCCTGAAATGGGCAGGCGCTTCCGCCAGCGGCGCATGCAGGTCTTTGGATACCTTGCAGGCACTGATGATGCTCAGCGCAAGCAAATAGGGCAATACTTTATTCATAGACAAGTTCATGTTCGATTGGTTTTAAAGATTCATTGTGTTTCTGATGGGTGATGGATGAGGGCGGACCGCTGACTTTCTCCTGCAAAAACTGGAACAGGATAAACAGCACAGGGATAATGAACAATCCGAGCACCACACCACTGATCATGCCCCCTGCTGCCCCGATGCTGATGGAGTGGTTACCCAGGGCGGAAGGCCCCTTGTCGCTCATCATCGGGATCAGCCCTACAACAAAGGCCAGCGAGGTCATGATGATGGGCCGCAACCTCAGGCGCGCGGCTTCCAGTGCCGCAGACAAAAGCGTCTTACCGGCCCTGCGCCGCTGCACACCGAACTCTACAATCAGGATGGCATTTTTAGCCAGCAGGCCGATCAGCATGATCAGGGCCACCTGTACATAGATATTATTTTCAATACCTGTTAAGCCTATAGCGGCAAACACGCCGAAAATACCGGTTGGGATAGACAGGATAACCGCCAGGGGGAGGATATAGCTCTCGTACTGGGCCGCCAGCAGGAAATAGACAAACAGCAGGCACAGCGCAAAGATGATGGCCGACTGGCCGCCGGAAGCAATTTCCTCTTTGGTCATACCGCTGAACTCAAAGCCATATCCTGTGGGCAAGGATGCAGCCGCCACTTCTTCCACCGCTTTGATGGCATCACCCGAACTGTAGCCGGGCTTCGCAATGGCATTAATGCCAATGGAGTTAAACAGGTTGTAACGCGATGCCGTCTCCGGGCCATACACCCGCCTCATGCTCACCAGGCTGTTCACCGGCACCATGGCGCCTGTGCGGCTTTTGACATAAATACCATTCATTGCTTCCGGTGAGGCGCGGTACTCTTTGTCCGCCTGCATCATCACCCTGTAGTATTTACCGAAACGGTTAAAGTCGCCGGCCTGCGTACTGCCGAAATACGTTTGCATGGTCTGCAAGATGTCCCGCACATTGACACCCAGCTGCTCCGCCTTTTCATCATCGATTTCCAGCTGCAATTGCGGATAGTCGGCTTTGAATGCGGTAAAGGCCACTGCTATTTCCTTGCGTTGCATCAGTGCCCCGATAAAGTTGTTGGCCACACCACCGAACTTGTCCAGCTGCCCGCCGGTCTTATCCTGCAGCACGATGTCCAGGCCATCGATGTTGCTGAATCCGGGTACTGTGGGGAAGGTGAATACAAAGAAGTTCGCATCCCTGATGGCCGACAACTTGCCGCGTACCTCGTCCATGATGGCATTGATATCCGACACCTCGCCGCGTTCTTTTGCAGGCTTCAGGTTGATGAAGGCCACGCCCGATGAAGGGCTGGAAGATTGGGTGAGCATATTGAAGCCGGAGAGCCCCATCAGGGTGCGGTTGGCTTTCAACGGCGTCAGTATTTTCTCCACCTCTTTGATCACTTCTGTTGTCCGCTCCAGCGAAGCACCAGCGGGCATGGACATGGAGATCGCAATGAAACCCTGGTCTTCGGAAGGAATAAATCCTGAAGGTGTTCTTTTGACCATGAAGACCGTGGCCAGGATGACCAGGGCAAGACCGCTCATACTCACCCAGCGGTAACGGATCAGCCAGCGCAGGCTGCCCACATAGCGGTTGGTCATCTTGTTGAAGCCTGAATTAAAACCGGCGAAGAACTTTTCTTTAAAGGTCTTTTTCACAACTGCACCGTTTTCACCACCCACATGCTGTTTCAAAAACAAAGCGGCCAGGGCAGGGCTCAGGGTCAGGGCGTTCACCGCGGAGATCACGATCGCGATGGCCAGCGTAAAGGCAAATTGCCGGTAGAAAACCCCTGTGGAACCTTCCATAAAACCTACGGGTAAAAACACGGCAGACATCACCAGGGTGATCGAAATAATCGCGCCGGTAATCTCACTCATCGCGGACATCGTAGCGGCTTTGGGCGGTAAATGCCGGTGCTCCATCTTGGCGTGCACGGCCTCTACTACAACAATCGCGTCATCCACCACAATGCCGATCGCCAGTACCAGGGCAAACAAGGTCAGCAGGTTGATCGAAAATCCCAGCAGGGACATAAAGAAGAAGGTACCCAGGATGGCCACGGGAACCGCAATGGCGGGTATCAGGGTGGAGCGGAAATCCTGCAGGAACAGGAACACAACCAGGAACACCAGTATGAAAGCCTCTATCAGCGTGTGTTTCACCTGGTCGATCGATTGGTCCAGCGTATCTTTGGTATTGTACAGTTTCAGGTATTTGACGCCTTTCGGAAAATCTTTCGACACCTTTTGCATCAGTTTGTCTACCGCAATCTGTATTTCATTGGAGTTGGATCCTGCCAGCTGGAACATGGCCATATTGATACCGGGCTTGCCGTCTACACGCGTGAAGTTGCCATAAGTGTACGCACCGAGTTCGACACGCGCCACGTCTTTCAGGCGCAGCATAGAACCATCGCCGTTGGAGCGGATCACGATATTCTCGTAGTCCAGGGGTTTACTCAGTTTACCCTTGTACTTGATCACATATTCGAACGACTCTGAACTGCCCTCGCCAAACCTGCCGGGCGCTGCTTCCAGGCTTTTGTCCTGTATGGCGGCCGTCACTTCTTTCGGCGTCAGCCCGTAGGCCGCCATCTGCGCAGGGTTCAGCCATATACGCATGGAGTAATCTTTGTTCCCTCCGAAGATCAGCGCCTGCCCTACCCCGGGTATCCTTTTGATCTCGGGGATGATGTTGATCTGCGCATAGTTGGCCAGGAAGGTCTGGTCGTAGGTCTTCGCGTCGTCGCTGTACAGGTCTACCACCATGATCAGGCTGTTTTGCTGCTTGGCGGTGGAAATGCCCGCCTGCACGACCTCAGCGGGCAATTGGGCCGTAGCCTGTGCCACGCGGTTTTGCACATTCACGGCGGCCTGGTCCGGGTCGGTGCCCAGCTTGAAATAGACGGTGATCACAAGTGTCCCGTCATTGCTGGCGGTCGAACTCATATAGCTCATGTTCTCCACCCCGTTGATGGATTCCTCCAGGGAAGGCGCCACAGAGCGGAGCACGGTCTCAGCATTCGCGCCGGGGTACATAGCCATTACCTGCACCGCAGGAGGAGCGATATCCGGGAATTTTTGCAAGGGCAGACGGATCAGGCCCAATACACCCAGTATGACCAGCAGGATGGAGATGACGGTGGCCAGTACCGGTTTTTCGATAAATTTTTTAAACATTAGTGTGGATTGTCAGATGAATTTTAAAATTGGGGCAAGGCTTCGCCAGGGCAGTATCGGCAACTGCTCCGGGCGCCTCAGGCCTGATGAATAGCGCTGTAGCGGATCGGCTATTTGTTCATGGATAGTTTGGCTGTTTCCTTCATGGTTTCGGGTTTGATGACGGCGCCTTCCTGCAGGTGGTCCAGGCCGCTGTAGACAATACGGTCACCCGCTTTTACTCCTTCCGAAACGAGGTAGTTGCTGCCGTTTTTGCCGCTGATCACCACGGCTTGCTTCGCCACTTTGTTGTCTGCCCCTACGGTAAAGACGAATACTTTGTCCTGTATCTCCAGGGTGGCTGCCTGCGGCACGAGTATGGCATCCTGATGCTGCTGGCTCAGGCGTATTTTACCGGTATTGCCTGAGCGGATCAGCCCTTCCTTATTGTCAAACACAGCGCGCAGCGTAATGGCCCCGGTGCTTTTGTTGAACTGGCCGTCGATCATGTCGATCTTACCGGAAACGGGATACAGGGTATTATCTGACAGCAGCAACCCTACGGGCGGCAAGGCTTTTAATTTTTCCTCCAGGGTCTTGCCGGGATAGTGCGCCTTGAACTGTACAAAGTCGTTTTCGCTCAGGGAGAAGTAAGCATATACTTCGTGCACATCAGACAGTGTGGTCATTGCTTCCGGGTCGCTGCGCGAAATCAGCGCTCCCTGTTTTTTAGGCAGCCTGCCGATATAGCCGCTTACCGGTGCTTTGATAAGGGTGTAGCCCAGGTTGATCTGCGCTGCAGAGACCAGTGCACCGGCCTGTGCGGCATTGGCCTGCGCTGCTTTGTACGTTGCTTTTGCTGTTTTCAACTGCACGTCCGATACGACTTTGTTTTGCACCAGTGGGGAAAGTTTGTCGATCTCCAGCTGTGCATTCAGCATGGCCGCTTCCGCAGACTGAAGGCTTGCTTTGGCACTGTTGATCTGCTCCCTGAAGGGCGCATCATTGATCTTGAATAAGGGCTGCCCGGCCTGTACATAGGCGCCTTCATCTACATAGATCTTTTCCAGGTAGCCTTCTACCTGCGGCCTGATCTCCACATTCACTTTGCCCTCAATGGAGGCGGTATAGTCATTTTGCGTAGTGGTGGTTTCGGTGTTGATGGTGACGACAGAGGCGGACACCGGTCCGGCATTCATCTGCGCCGGTTGGGAAGCGCAACTGTACAGGAAGACGAGCAGGCTGAGTGGTAATAATTTCATAACGTTGATAAATAATTTAACGGTGTTAATTTTTGAGGTAAACGATTGGGGAAAATGCTTGTTTCAGGCCTTTGGTTTTAATAAGGGATCAGGCCGGGTTTAGGGTGTTTTGTGATTTAACAGTGTTAAGTAATTGGTGCAAAAAAAATTAAGCGGAGATGGTATTGATGATGCCGGTGAGGGCGTTGGACAACACCTGCTGGTTGATATCGTCTGAAACACCCTGGCGGACAATGTTGATCGAAATAAGCCCATGCACGACAGACCAGAATGTATAATACCATTTACAGACTTCGTCTTCCGTAGGATTTTTCGCCTTCATCACTTCTTCGATCACATCCCAGATCAGGTCTGCCGGTTTCACCACATCATCGCTGAGGGTCACCTGGTCCATACAGCAGTTCATCTCTACGCCAAACATCAGCTGGTACAGTTCGATTTCCGTGAAGGCGAAATCCCAGTACGCCATCCACATCGCTTCCAGCTGCTTGCCGGGCTTCCGGTGTTTTGCTTTGGCATCCTGCATCTTGAGCGACAGGATGGTAAATCCTTTTTTGGTCAGCTCGGAAAGAATGGCATCCTTATTCTCAAAGTACTCGTAGATGATGGGGGCCGTATATTCAATCATGTCGGCGATCTTGCGCATACTCAACGCCTGCCAGCCTTCCGTCTTACCGATCGTCAGTGCCGCATTGAGAATGTTGCTTCTCGTTTCTTCCTTTCCCCGCAAAATCCTGTCCTTGCTCGCCATGTGCCTTCATTTTACAATGTTCAAATCATCTAACACTGTTAAACAAAGGTAAGGGGCTTTTTTGCATTCCGCCAAATATTGGGCTTTATGATAAATCTTATAGGGCGATAAGGGATAGTAATAGTGCGGGATAGCGATGACCGTTACGGGAATTTTTTGTTGCCGGGCTTGACGCAGGCTGCCAACAAAGGTGGGGAAAGGACTGGGGTAAATTCGTGCGGAATGACAACACACACGGAGCAGGATTGCACTCAGCCATAGTTCGCTGTGCGGGGATGCTCTGTGAAAGGCATCCCCGCGCGATGACAGCCCCCTATTCTGGTATAGCTCAGCCGTACCTTATAGAGGGCTTTATGCAGGCTGTGCTGTACAGCAACAAGACTGGGAGAGGACTGGGATAGATTCCTACGGAAGGACAGCCCACGCGGAGCAGGGTGTGCTCCTGTTGTCATCCTGCAGGGATCTGCCTGAAGGAATAGACGGAATAGCGGCAATCCGCATGTTGGAGATTGGCACCATCAATCCGCTAAAGGACTGTACGACGGAAAATGCTCACTAAAAACACAATGCACAAGTCTATTAATCCAAAGATTATTATCCATACAATTGCATTGTACACAAAATTCAGCAATAGAACCGGCGTACTCAAACTCCTCGGCTTATAAGAATACAGTACGTATGTCATGATCAGGGACAAAGTCGTAACGAGACCCATGTGATGTCTGAACCGGAATTTCATCATACCCAAATATACTCCGATCTGGAGATATTTTTAATGGTAAGGGGACATCAATGCTATTCCGGATTACAGAGCATTCGACATGCCCTCCGGAACCTGTCGGACAGCGGGATTGAATCATAAAACGCAGGAAGATCATACATTAGCATGACTGATCGTGGTCTGATCGGCCATTAAACTTCAAACTTATCCGGATGAAATTATCTGCTTTATTTACCCTATTTATCATGCTTGTACAATTTAAGACGCAAGCGCAGGAAAGCCCAGTGGTGGATACCAGTAACTACTATAGCCATTACTCCATGGGTGAAGGCTTATCAGGAAATACCGTAAATACCGCTTGGCTTAGCACTTTGGAGATTGTTCCTGTATTGGTGGATGAGCTTAAAAAAGCGGGTTACGAAGAGGTATTCGACAATCAATTGTACCAGACTTCCACGAAACAAATGCTGGTTTTATCAGCCTACTGTTACAATGAAGA
Organism: Chitinophagaceae bacterium; assembly: GCA_016786525.1. Lineage (GTDB taxonomy): Bacteria > Bacteroidota > Bacteroidia > Chitinophagales > Chitinophagaceae > Rurimicrobium. The sequence goes on along the minus strand of JAEUVW010000110.1, from coordinate 5,314 downwards.
CTTTGGTTTTGTCTATGCCCAGGGCCATGAAGGTATTCCGCAAAAAGAGCATAGGAACAGGATCAGCCGTTTTCTTCAGGAATCAGGAAGTGAGTATGTGCAGGATTATTACCAGCCTAAATCAAACCTGAACTTTACCACGATCAAAAAACTCCCGGCTAATATTTTGGTACTCCAGGAAGATTGCTATTGGTATCAGTACACCGAAGACCCTGCCGATAACAAGAAGCTGGTGACCAAAGATATCATTCTGGATATACTGCGCCAGGATATCCGTGCTAAAATCGCGAAGGCACCAAAAGCGAAGCAGTAGCACGAACAGAAAGCAATACAGGCATATGAATCTTGTACGAAAGGCTCTCAATGCACAGCAATACCGGCCAGTAGTAAGAAGCTCCGAGGCATTGAGGAGCAACACTTGCAGTGAGTATTCCTTACTGTTGCCCAGCTATACGGGTATAACTCTGTCTCGGCATGCCTGGGGGAAGGTTGAACAGTGGGGACAGTACGAGGCACTATATAAAGAAATAAAGACACTAAATTAAGGAGCAAATTTTTTATAAACTGGTCACCATTTCCCAAGCGTATATGGATAAAAAAGCAAAGGACATATTGTTTAGAACATACTGGACAGCTAAAGGTTGGACAGACAGGGATACGCGCAGCACAGACAGGGTAAGTTATGAGTATGCAAAAGAAAAGGGACTGATGTTTGACCGTTTAACAATTTCGAAAACAGAGCTTGTTGACCAATTGCATAGATTAGTTACCGAAATTCCTCGCACAAAAATAACAGACGCATTTCTTTGTAGTTTAACTAACAAGCGACTTGATTGGCGGTCAGGACTTGCCAGTTATGTGAATGCACAACGCCTGCTGCTTGAAAACGACATTTCAGATGATTCATTTGGTCATGGTGAAAACATTGACCTGAATGTTCTGAATTTTGAACGAATAAAATGGGGCGGCGTAAGACATTACAACGGCGTTTACAATTTACTTGACTTACAAATACTGGAAAAAGAAATTGTCACAAGGCCAACAAAGGAAACTATTCAAAGCTTCAAATCCATACTTGAAACCATAGAAAACTCAGAAATTGGAGAACCGCCAGGTAAATTAAGGGATAGGTTAAAAGAAGTTGTCAAAGCTTCTAAAAGTGAACTAAGCACCTTAATGGAAATACTGGCTTGTGCTCACATTTTAAAACCCTTGCGATTTGACAGAAAAGTACCCGGAAAACATGATTGGACTTTTGTTTTGCATTGGCGGGGAGAAGATAAATATGACAAACAGACTATAAGAAACTACTTTGGTCAATATGGTATTGAATAGTTTATAAATGAACACCATAGGATGATTGGATACTCAACTCCCCGGGATGTCCCAAAGCGCATCCGGGAGCAGAGACCAGCAGGATTTGTAACCCTGGTTTAGCATTCGTTCAGTCAGCCACAATTCCCGGATCGCAGATCCGGAATGTAGAGCATTCGACATGCCCTCCGGAACATGTGGAACAGCGGGCTAGAAGATTCCGGATAAGTTAGCATTCTTTACTGTTACTTCATTTTCCGAACGGGAATCCGATCATTTGCTATTTGACATCAGCAGAGAAACATGCCAAACTTTAAAGGGGTCAAGTAAATATCTTTAATACAGAAAATCCCTGAACCGGATTACAAATCAGCGGCAGTTAAGTGAACAAAATAAACATGGACCAAATAATCGGCTTAATCAAACAAAAGCATAAAGTGACAGGTATTGACATCAATACCCCGGCAAATCTTTCAGACATTGCTGACTTTGAAAGACAAATCGGATTCTCGTTGCCCACAGACTTTAAAGCATTTTATTTGACTTGTAATGGCTTTACTTGTCATAAGGATATATTCAGTATAATTCCTCTTCAATCCATTACGCAATATCCTAAGGACTTTGGAGACAACTGGTTCTATTTCTCAGAATATATGATCTATTCCGACACCTGGGGGCTACGACTAACAGCAACAGGAGAATACGAGATATTTAATGGAAGTTATCCAAACAAAGCTTTGACATCCTCCCTGAGTGAATTTCTCCAAAAATTCTTGAAAGGAGATGTATTTGAGACGGGCGGACTATACGATTGACATGATGCATCAGGAATAAAATAAACTGGCGCAAATAAGTAGGGGCAAAAGATAAAGCTTAGTGAATTATTCCTCCTCAACTCTTCAAGATGCTTAAAGGACATCCGGGAGCACGGGCAACAGTGCTATATTCTGCCTTAGGCATTCCTTTTGTCTACCCATATGATCCGGATCGCAGAGCCGGATATAAAGCATTCGACATGCCCTCCGGAACATGTGGAACAGCGGGTAATAGAGTGGAAATCCAACGGAGAACAGCGATCAGCAATTGCGGAAATTTGTAGGTGGGCTGTACGCAGGCTGCGCCGCAACACCAACGAAGGCGGGAAAAGGGATGGGACAGATTCCTGCGGAACGACAGCGTACCAGGAGCAGGATTTGCATTCCTGGTGTCATCCCGCAGGGATCTGTAAAAACGCTCAGCACTTCGGGTTCGCAGTGATTGTGGTTAATAATTCTGAATAACGGATCAGGATCATATGCCTTCGACATACCTTTCAACACATGTCGGCCAGAGGGAATCACTTCATGCAAAACTCAATATTCAAACACTGGCCGGCCATCAATGTTGAAACCAGCAAAAACCATAAAATAGATAAAACATAACAATAACAGGACTAAAACGGGAAAAACACCCTTGTTTTTACTTATTTTATTTGACACTTCGCATTTGAAAAGTAGCGGGTACCGTAAATCAGTTCTGTAAAGCGGCTCCGTTTTAACCAGGCTTAAAATAGCCCCACCTGTGTTGATACTCGACCCTATGCAGGTTACTCTCTATGCAGGTAAGAAGTAATGCACCGGTACCGGGAGGTAGTGCCACTTGTACTATTCGCAGTGACATACCTGATCACTAACTTATCGCTGCTTAAATCCAATACTTCATGGTCATTAGTCACGTGCAGCATTTTAGTCGAAGCCTCATACATCCAATACTGGTCCATACCCACATTGTATAAGGCATCTACAGCATCTTTATGCTTCACATCAGTGCCTACCATCATATTCAAACGGGTATCTTTAAGTTCCAGGTATCGGCCTGTTGCTGTCAGATTAAAAACAAAGGGGGAAGAGGGATCCATCTTGCCATCTTGAATTACAGTGCTGGAGTCTACCTGTTTGTCTACGACCCACTTACCCACCAGCAATTTCTCTGTAGCGTCTTAGGTGGGTGTGGTAGAGGGTGGCGGTGTAGAGGGTGCCGGTGTTCCGGAATCATCTTTATCACTTTTAGAACAAGAGGAAAGAGTTGCGGATGCAACCAATGCAGCCAGGATTAAATTTTTTTTCATAAAGGGGATTTAAGTTAATGATTAAAAACCCAAAATATAAAAATTATCTCAAGTTCCTAGTTTCATAACAGCTGCAGTGCGCTACCGTTCGCTGTTTGGCGAAGTATCGTGAATCGTCGGGGCGGCCCCTGCCCTGTGAAAACTCAGCTTTCCCGGATGCCTGCGGCAAGCAGGTTCCGGAGCGCATCCAGGAGCTGCGACCAACGGGATTTACAATCCTGATCTAAGCTTTTATTCTGTCGGCCCACTATTCCGGATCGCAAAATCCGGATCATATAGGGTTCGACATGCCCTTCTGAATAGGTCGAACAGCAGGAGGTCAATATTATAACAGCTATTGAATCAATTCGTTGGTGGCCTGTACTTAAGCCAGCGCCTCAACACCAACGATGGCGGAAAAACTTAAAATAGTTTTAATTGCGGGCCATGATCGCCCTTTCCATTGGGTGCAGGCAGATCAAAATTGGAGATCCCGATCCCCAAAAGGCGCACCCGTTTACCGGCTACGGTAGCGCTGTCTACTATAACGTTTACAATCTGGATGATCCTCTCTCTTTCGTTCACCAGCTCTTCGATCGACTGACTGCGGGTCATCATCGTGAAATCGTGAAATTTAAATTTAACCGTAATCGTTCTTCCTTTCAGGCCGGAACGCTGAAGCCTTGTTGCCAGCCGTTCTGCAAGTATATTCAGCTCTTGCTGCATCTCTTCTTTCGATAACAAGTCTTCCTGGTAAGTATCCTCTACACTAACAGATTTTGTCTCCCGATGTGCTTGTACTGCGCGGTCATCGATACCCCTCACTATCTGGTAGTAAAATTTACCCGGCTTTCCGAAATATTGTATCATGTCGCTTTCGGATAATTTTTTAAGGTCAGCACCGGTATGTAAGCTCATTCCTTTCATTTTCGCTGCGGTCACTTTACCCACCCCAAAAAACTTTTCAACGGGCAGCTCTTCCATAAAGCGTTCCACTTTGGACGGCCCGATAAACGTCAATCCGTCGGGCTTTTGCATATCGGAAGCGATTTTGGCAACGAACTTATTGATGGAGACTCCCGCGGATGCCGTCAACTGGAGTTCTTCTTTAATCGCTTTTTTAATCCGGCTGGCTATCTCTAAGGCCGAACCAATGTTTTGTTTGTCGGTAGTGACATCCAGGTAGGCTTCATCTAAGGAAAGCGGTTCTATACTATCCGTATAACGATGGAAGATTTCACGAATATGCCGGGACACTTCTTTGTAGGCATCAAACCTCGGATAAACAAAGATCGCCTCAGGGCAAAGCCGCTGAGCCGTTTTAGACGGCATGGCAGAACGCACGTTAAATTTCCGTGCTTCATAGCTGGCGGTAGCCACCACGCCCCCTCTGCCTTCCGGTGAACCTCCTACGACGACCGGCTTACCCCGGTACTGAGGAAAATCGCGCTGCTCAACGGAGGCATAAAAAGCATCCATGTCCATATGAATGATCTTGCGATACATTGCTTTCGGTTCTGTTACTTCATCATCAGCGCTCCCGAATGCCTGCCTGCGGCAAGCAGTCCGGAAGGCACCACAGGGTAAATATAAACAGGATTTGCAATCCTGAAGTGAACAGGATGATTCGCTGCGCTTATGTTAAGGAAGGAGCAACAAAGCCCGGCACTGCGCGTCTGTTTGCTCAGTTTCGTGGATGCCGGCCTGCGGCAAGTAGGTTCCGAAGGGCATCCAGAGCAGCGACCAGCAGGATGCACAATCCTGATCTAAGCTTTTGTTCTGTCGGGTCACGATCCGGATCCTATAGCGTTCGACATGCCCTTCGGAACATGTTGAACAGCGGGGTGAAGTTATGAGTCATAAGGATTACTATTCACATAAACAATAGAGGCACCCATATCGGTATCTCTATAG
>JAEUVW010000104.1 GCA_016786525.1 Chitinophagaceae bacterium | reverse complement strand
GGTAGAGTAGCTGGTCGTAAGGATGCTGTCTCCTTTGCCGATCTTCACATCCGCCTGCGTGATCTTCATCAGCATTTCATCCGGGCCGGAAGCTTGCTCCCAGTATACGAAGCTGGTGGTGCCGTCTTTGAGCTTGGCGCTCAGGCGTTGCTTGGTATTCAGGATGGAGAGGGCAGTGGCAAAGTGAGCCGATACATTGGTGATGCGGCCAACGACGCCGGTGCTGGAGATCAGCGCCATATTGGGCACAATACCGTCTTTGGAGCCCCTGTTGATGGTAATGAAGTTGGATGCTGCATTGACGGAGTTATTGACCACACGGGCTTGTTTGTATACATAGTGCGCATACTGTACACTGCGTACCGAATCGCTGAGGATCACGGCCCTGGTAACGGATTGGTCCTTTAAGGTATCCGTTTCCGTATAGCGTGCCAGTTGTTGGTGCAGGCGCATATTTTCATTCAGCAGGCTGTCATTCATCTGGCGCAGGCCAAAGTAATTGACCACACCGGACTGTTTCTTGTACCAGAAGGCCACACCCAGGTTGGCGGAGTTCATCAGTTCATTGCCCTGCAGGGTATTGGTCCGTGAGATCATCACCACGCACAGGATTTCCAGCCCTATGAAAAGAATAAGGTTGAAGAAACGCTGTATAAAAGAAAGAAGTACGCGCAATGAACGATCTGTTGTAGGCCCGGAGACACAAATAAATATAAAGATATGAAACCTTGCCGGAGCAGGTTATTATCGCATCAGGAAGGACATTTTGGCAATGTTTTTCAGTGCCAGTCCTGTGCCGCGCACTACCGCACGCAGCGGGTCTTCAGCCACCTGTACCGGCAGTTTGATCTTGTGGGAGATCCGGCGGTCCAGGCCACGAAGCAAGGCGCCTCCGCCAGTCAGGTACAAGCCCCTGCGGTAGATATCGGCAGCCAGTTCCGGAGGGGTGCTTTCCAGCGCTTTCAGGATAGCTTCTTCGATTTTGAACAGGGATTTGTCCAATGCCTCCGCTACTTCCTGGTAACTGACCATGATCTGCTTCGGGATACCCGTTACGAGGTCGCGGCCGTTTACAGCGATATCATCGGGCGGGTTGTCCAGGTCTTTCAAGGCAGAGCCCACATGGATTTTGATCTGTTCCGCGGTACGCTCCCCGATCAGCAGGGAGTGGTAGCGGCGCATGGCTTCCATAATGTCTGTCGTAAACTCATCGCCGGCGATGCGTACAGACTGGTCGCAGACAATACCGCCCAGGGCGATCACAGAGATACCGGTAGTACCCCCGCCGATGTCGATGATCATATTACCGGTGGGTTCTTCCACATCGATACCGATACCAAGGGCAGCGGCCATCGGTTCGTGGATCATGTATACTTCTTTGGCACCGGCACGTTCGGCTGAATCGTGCACCGCCCGTTTTTCTACTTCCGTAATGCTGGACGGGATACAGATCACCATTCTCCAGCTGGGCGGGAACAGGGGTTTTTTGGGGTAAACCATGCGGATAAACTCGCGCAGCATACTTTCTGCCGCGTCGAAATCCGCGATCACACCATCTTTCAGCGGACGTATGGTCTTAAGGTTTTCATGGGTTTTTTCGTGCATCATCATTGCTTTTTTACCTACAGCGACGATTTTATTGGTCGTCCTGTCTTTCGCAACGATAGACGGTTCATCTACTACAACCTGGTCATTATGAATGATTAGCGTATTTGCGGTACCTAAATCAATGGCGATCTCCTGCGTCAGAAAACTGAATAAACCCATAAATATATTTGATGCCAAAGAACTGGCTCTTTTGAAGTAGAAATTTTAATCCTTGCAAAGTTGCAAAAAAATAAGCATTGAAAGCAGGGCAAATACTTTTTTGGAAAAATTTTTTACAATTTTCCCGGCTCGGCGGGAAGCCGGGGTGCGGGTCCCGTGCAAGCCGCACATAGCTAAAATATTTTTATTGTTGGAGCGGGTGCGGGAGTTTCTTGTTATTTTGCAGTCTGAAAACCTTTTGTGCCCCGGTTCGCGGCTATTATGATCATGAAAAAACTATTACTTCCTGCACTGTTTGCCCTGGCTACCCTGAGCGCCCCTGCCCAAACGGTAGTGACGGACTCCGTAAGCATGGGCAAAGACTATATGAACCAGGTCTGGTACAGCCTTAGCGATGATGAGCAGGGAACACAGGCCCGGAACAACTGGGATATTGCTTTCCGTACGAACCGCCCGGACCAGCCAACGATCCTGGTCAACCATACGGGGGGCAGCAATATCACCAGGAATTTCTGGATCTACCCAAAAGGCGCCCGGGCCAACTGGGCATCTGTGGATACGGTGGGCCTGAGCAAATGGACGCCCCTGTACAATATGGAGACCGAATGGAAAGGGGCCATGGGCCGGTATATCGACCCGACCAACAAGTACGATTTCGGCTGGGGCATCAAAGATGCCGGCACCCATTATATCGTCGGCGACTCTATTTACATTATCCGTACGCAGTCCGGCGCCTATAAAAAACTGCTGATCGATCAGCTGGCAGGGAGCGTCTATAGCTTTACTTATGCCAATATCGACGGCTCGGATGCCGCAACGTCCAGCATCAATATTGCGGGCTATACCAGTAAGAACTTTGTTTACTTCAACCTCACTACCAAAGCCGAAGCGGACCGCGAACCCGCAGCCGCGAACTGGGACCTGGTATTCGGCCAGTACGCCACTGCAGATTTTATCGCTACGGCCCCGGGTTTCCTGGTGAACGGGGTGCTGGTCAATGAAGGCGTGAGCGTAGCCAAAGCCGCGGTAGCACCGTCTGCCAGGGCGACATACAAAGACTTCGGGGCGCATATACTGTACCCCGAGATCAATGGGATCGGCTATAACTGGAAATCGTCCACCCATGTGCTGAACGATTCCCTTGTGTACTTTGTACGCCGGAAAAGCGGTGAAGTATGGAAGCTCGTGTTTACCGGCTGGACCAGCGGGCTGATTGATAAAGCCACGTCTACCTTTACAAAGCAAATGCTGGTGACGGCTTCAGTCCGGACCGGTCAAAAAAGTACGGCAACTTTTTCCGTAGTGCCCAATCCGGCAGGTAACGGCGGAGGAGCTGAAATTGTCTACAACCTGGATCAAGCCACCCGCGACCAGGCATTGGTATCCGTTTCGGACCTTACGGGAAAAACGCTCCGGACCATACCGCTACAAAGCACCCCGGGTTTTTACCGGCAAAGCTTACCGATTGAGGGTTTGCCGGCCGGCACCTACCTGGTCCGCCTGGTGACAGCGGAAGGAAGCGCTGTGCAACAGCTGATCGTGCAGTAAAACTATTTTTTGCCAGATAGAAAGGAGCTTTGCAGAAGCTCCTTTTTTTGTTTAGTGTAAAGGTCCTGACATAGCTCTCTTATGAACACTGCGCTATGAGAAATATGACTCTATTTCCTCTTCAGTTAGCAAGCCTGAATTGATAATGCAACTGGTAACAATTTCCAGCATTTGCGGTGTTAGCTTGCCCATATACCTGCAGGTGTGAGCACACTTCCAGTGGTAGATTTTCTGTCCTTCAAAATACAATGGGGTAGAACAGCAGATAAATGAATCATGATGCAAAAAGTCGTGATCTTCTTTTCTTATCGGAACCTGCAAATTAAGAAGCTCCTGATTCTGGACTATGGAATGATGAATCCCTGAATTAATGTAGAAGGAACAGGTAAAAACCTTAGCTTCGGATAAGCCAACGACAACGAAATATTTTTCATGATCTATTTCCGGAAATTTATTTCCAAAAACAGCTCCTTTGACTAATTGATTTTCAAATGTCGCCCTTAATAGGGCTTCGGACATAAAGCCACCCAGTTTCATTTGGAGACCATAGATTTGAGAAATACTTGGTCTTTTGTATATTCGATGAAATCGTTATCACCGCCGGCCTCTATGATTAAATTTTCAAAAGAAATC
>JAEUVW010000075.1 GCA_016786525.1 Chitinophagaceae bacterium | reverse complement strand
CGAAGGGAAAAGATCCGGCAAGGGTTCAGGCTGCCCGCAGCATTCACAACTACTTTTTCCTAAAGGGAACCGATGCGCTCCGGAATGGTGGCATCCTGGCTTTCATTACCTCGCAAGGTGTATTGGATAGCCCTGCCAACCAGCCTATCCGGGAAGCGCTGATGAGGGAGCATAACCTCATTTCGGTAGTAAGGCTGCCCAACAACCTCTTTACCGATCATGCGGGAACCGAAGTAGGCAGCGATCTCATCGTTCTTCAGAAAAACACAGGCAAGCAGGTATTGTCTGAAATGGAAAAGGATTTTTGCCGCTCGTTGGAAACAAAGAACAATACCCACACCAATGCGCTGGTATTGTACACTGACCGTGTTGTTTTCAATGAGATCATCGAATCAACCGATCTGTATGGTAAACCTTATACCATGTTTGTCCATAACGGAGGCGTTAGTGGTATTGCAAAGGATGCAAAGGAAATTCTGAGCGAAGATTTCAGGAATCATCTGGACCTGAATCTCTACAAAGGAATTTTACCCGATAAGCCCGTTGTGCAGCCAGGAATGGCACCAGCACCTCAACCGCCAGCTACTGGCATTGTTACCCAAAGAATGCAAGCGCCTGATACACCTGTTCATTCATCTGCGACAGGCAACCGTGCATCAGATCAGCTACAGGGAAATACGATAATTACAGCCAATGATGCAGCGCCACAGGAGCAGGTACAATTAAGCCTGTTCGATCTTTTTGGCGGTGCGCCGCAGGTCAGCGTTGTAGCTGCTCCTGTCACAACCACAAAAAGGAAAATTACGGTTAAAAGGACTGTACAAAGAAGGCAACCGGGGCTGTTTGATAACATTCCTGTGCGGGCGGCAAAACCGTCCAATCATACAGCCGCGTCATCACCAAAGGCGAACGGCATTCCCGCCGGACAGGGAGATCTTTTTTCCGCTATCAATGTAAATAATGACGGCGAGCTGGAAAAAACAAAACCAGTTGAGCAGGTTACCGAATCAAAAGCAACTACCGATCCGGCTCCGTATAACGGCGAAGTGCAGGCATTCCATAAGGATGACTGCCTTGCAACGGAAAATGGCTATGTAGGCTATCTAAGAAATATTAATACGTCTAAAGGCTCCGCAATTTTCCATCCTTTACCGTTGACCCCACTTCAAAAAGCAAGAACAGAAGCCTATATACAGCTAAGGGATGCTTATCAGCATCTTTATAACAATGAAGCGACGCTTCGGGCCGAACATAAGGCAGAAAGGGAAACACTGAATAACCTCTATGATGCTTTTGTGAAAAGGTACGGCAACCTGAACAGCGCCGATAATATCAAGGTGATTAAAACCGATAGCGCAGGAAAAGAAATGCCGTACCTGGAGCGTGTGGTAGGCGGTGTGGTACATAAAGCAGATATATTCCACCGGCCTGTCAGTTTCTCCACCGCAACGCTTGCTACCGACAATCCCGATGAAGCATTAACTGCATCGCTTAACAAATACGGGGCTGTTCATATCAACTATATGGCGGGGATCAGCGGGATGTCCAAAGAAGACCTGAAGAATGCCCTGCATGGCCGGATCTTTTACAACCCACTGGAGAAGGAATACGAGATCGCTGAAAAATGGGTATCGGGCAATGTGGTTGAGAAAGCAGGAAAAGTGCGGGAATACCTTTCCAGCCAACCGGATGATAAAGAAGTTGCCGAAAGCCTTAAAGCACTTGAAGAGGCCAGGCCCCGCCGCATTGAATTTGAAGAGCTGGATTTTAACCTCGGTGAACGCTGGATACCTACCGGCATCTATAACCGCTTTGCATCACACCTGTTCGATACCGAGGTACGCATTCACTATACCGAAAACACGGATGATTTTTCTATCCATTGTGATAGCAGGAACATTCACATCACAGAAAAATATGCCATCAAATCACAAAGCCGTACCTATGATGGCATTGCTTTATTTAAACATGCACTGGTCAATACCACGCCTGATATCACCAGAAAAGAGACAATAGGTGACAGGGAAGTAAAGGTGCGGGACATGGAAGCCATTCAAATGGCGAATACCAAGATCGACGAGATGCGCAAAGCATTTACGGATTGGCTCCATGCGCAGAACGATGAGTTCAAACAACGCCTTACCGACAGGTACAATGATACCTTTAACTGTTTCGTCCGTCCGCAATATAACGGCAGCCACCAGAATTTTCCGGGGCTGGATCGTAGGGCGCTCGGCATCGAAGACCTTTATCCCAGCCAGAAGGATGCTGTATGGATGATCAAGCTCAACGGCGGAGCCATCTGCGACCACGAAGTAGGTGCCGGTAAAACGCTTATCATGTGTACGGCTGCACAGGAAATGAAGCGGCTGGGCTTGGCCCATAAGCCGATGATCATCGGCTTAAAAGCCAATGTGCACGAGATCGCTGAAACCTACCGAAAAGCTTATCCCCATGCCAAAATATTATATCCCGGCAAGGAAGATTTTACACCGCAAAAGCGGCTGCGCATCTTCGGTGATATCAAAAACAATGATTGGGACTGTATCATATTAACCCATGATCAATTTGGTATGATACCCCAATCACCCGAATTACAAAAAGAGATACTACAAGCGGAACTGGATAGCGTAGAGGAAAACCTCGATGCACTGAAGGCACAGGGCAAGGAGGTTTCGCGGGCAATGCTGAAGGGTGTTGTGCTGCGTAAACAAAACCTGGAGGTGAAGCTCAAAACATTGGAGCACGACATCGAAAACCGCAAGGATGATGTAGTGGACTTCAAAATGATGGGCATTGACCATGTATTTGTGGACGAAAGCCACCGTTTTAAAAACCTCATGTTTAATACCAGGCATGAGCGTGTGGCCGGGTTGGGCAATATGGCCGGCAGCCAGAAGGCTATGAACCTGCTGTTTGCCATCCGTACCATACAGGAGCGCACCGGCAAAGATCTTGGTGCTACCTTTCTTTCGGGAACCACCATCAGCAATTCGCTTACAGAGCTGTACCTGCTGTTTAAATACCTGCGCCCGCAGGCAATGGAAAAACAGGGCATTTCCTGTTTTGATGCCTGGGCAGCCATTTACGCCCGAAAAACGACGGATTACGAGTTTTCGGTCGCCAATAATATCGTATCAAAAGAACGTTTTCGCTTTTTTATCAAAGTGCCGGAGCTGGCGCAGTTCTATTCAGAAATAACGGATTACCGTACGGCAAAGGATATTGGTATTGACCGGCCCGAAAAGAACGAG
>JAEUVW010000058.1 GCA_016786525.1 Chitinophagaceae bacterium | reverse complement strand
GAAATGAACAAAGAGAAAATTAAGTACTATGAGTCCCTGGAGAAAAAGATAAGTGATTTTAATTGTCTCGACAAAAACACTTATGACTACATCAGTAAACTAAAAGAGATATACCGGACCTGGCGCAGTGGTATGTTCAACCTGGACACCCCGGAGTTAAAGAGAATTGATACGGTCATGCGCTACTGCAAACAGTTTTATACTGATGAGTTTCTCACAACGACAAGGCCTACCAGGGGTTTTAACCTGTTCAAAGCGGCTTTGTACGACATCAATAAGATCAATGATTACGTCTACAATCAAAAAAATATAGACATCTTTCAGTCCGCTTCTCTGCAATATACAGGCAATAAAGTGATGGTGGGTGCAGAAGTGGCCAGCCTTTTGGTTGGCCCGGTTCGCCTGGGTATCGGAGGAAGTTTTGAAAGCGCTGGAGATTCAACGGATGATGCCGTAAAGACCAGTCTGCAAAAGATAATTTCGAACCGGGGCACAGTGGCCATCAATATATCTTTCCCCTTCTTTTATTACCGGAGCAGGACAAATCAACTGCACCTTGGAGTATTTGGCCAGATGAACAATGGGTTTAATCCGGCTATAGACACGGTAACAAACAAGCAAAACTTCTCCTCATTTTATTATACCAACCAGTCTGCCCTGAATTTTTATGTCGATATCTCAAGCAACGATCAGAAAGGAAGGGTATTTATGGAGTTTCCCCTCATTTACTCATTTGGGGCGGCAGATGCTTACCAGGATCTGAAAATTGCCGATTTCTGGATGCTCAAAACACGCTTGGGAGTCATGATTAATTCCCTGATTGGTATTAATATAACCGGTCCCTTATGGAGTTCGTCTAAAAAGATCCAGTCCGTTCCTTTTACGATTGGGTTCAATTTTTCGCCGTCGCAGATCACAAAGGCAGAATAAGAGCCATAAAAGGTAAAGTCCCGCTGGCAATGGCGGGACTTCGTTTTTTCTAAATAGATTGTCGGGTTACTTGATCACCCCCAGCTCTTTACCCACCTTGATGAACGCAGCAATCGCAGTGTCCAGGTGGTGCTGCTCATGCGCGGCAGAGATCTGTACGCGGATACGCGCCAGGCCTTTCGGTACTACAGGGAAGAAGAAGCCGATCACATAAATGCCTTCTTCCAGCATGCGGGCAGCAAATTTTTGCGCCAGCACCGCATCGTACAGCATCACAGGGGAGATGGGGTGTGTGCCGGCTTTGATGTCAAAACCTGCCTCCGTCATTTTGGTTCGGAAGTACAGCGCGTTGTTTTCCAGCTTGTCGCGCAGTTCCGTTGTTTCGCTGAGCATATCCAGCACGGCAATAGAAGCGCCGACCACAGAAGGAGCTACCGTATTGCTGAACAGGTAAGGACGGCTGCGCTGGCGCAGCATTTCGATCACCTCTTTTTTACCGCTGGTAAAACCGCCGGAAGCACCGCCCAGGGCTTTACCCAAAGTGCCGGTAATGATGTCGATACGGCCCATTACACCGCAGGCTTCGTGCACGCCGCGACCGGTTTTGCCCATGAAGCCGGAAGAGTGGCTTTCGTCGATCATCACCAGGGCATCATATTTATCCGCCAGGTCGCAGATCTTGTCCAGCTCGGCAATGGTGCCGTCCATAGAGAACACGGAGTCGGTAACGATGAGGCGGGTGCGGGCGTCTTTGTGCGCGATCAGCTGCGCTTCCAGCTCTGCCATGTCTTTGTTTTTATAACGGGCCCTTTTGGCCTTGCAGAGGCGTACCCCGTCGATGATGGAAGCATGGTTCAGTTCGTCGGAAATGATCACGTCTTCATCGTTCAGCAAAGGTTCGAATACGCCGCCGTTGGCGTCGAAGCAGGCCACATATAAGATCGTGTCTTCCGTACCCAGGAAGGTAGACAGTTTCTGCTCCAGTTGCTTGTGGATATCCTGCGTACCGCAGATAAAACGAACGGAACTCATACCATAGCCGCGGTGGTCTATCGTCGCTTTGGCAGCGGCCAGCACTTTGGGGTGAGAAGAAAGCCCCAGGTAGTTGTTGGCACAAAAGTTCAGCACCTTTTTGCCGTTCACGATGATCTCGGCCCCTTGTTCCGATTCGATCACCCTTTCTTTTTTCAATAAACCGGCGCTTTCAATTTCCTGTAATTCGGTATTCAGGCGTTCGTAGAATGTTGCAGACATAAGTTTGTTAAAATGTAATTATTGAATAAGTGTAAAGGTAAAATTTTAAAATTAAGGTTCGAAGCATTCGTTGGTCATCAATACAAAATCATTCCGCTCAATATGGTATTGGTCTTCAAATCTATACCGGGGTTTGTCCTCGTTCCGGGCATTGGTAAAACATTTTCCTTGCGGCCCCTTTAAAATAAACAGGGGAGAACAGGCCGTGAACACTTCGGTTTCGCTTTTGATGATGCTTGTTTCTACATAATATTCATACACCGCTATCAGCTTTTCGTCTGTGACCTCCCAGGAGTAGTTTTCTGCTGTGCTCTGAAATACGATGGTGCCATCCGGGCGCATCACGCGGAAGCTGAAGCTGTCCGGGGATATATTGGTAATAGGACGGAAACGGTCATTAATGGCGTCACCGTTGGGAGAAAAAGCAGTAGGATTGCAAAGGAACTTGTCTCCGTCAATATACCTCAGGACGCCTAAGGAGCACAATTTTTCCGGTTTTGATTTTTCTTTTTTAGAGCAGCTGGGAACAGTAAACAGGAACGGGCTGGATAATAAGAGTAAGAAGTGATGCCCGCGGGGTCTTTTTTTCATGTTTAATAGGGGTAGGAGATAGCGTGAACGCAAAGGTA
>JAEUVW010000002.1 GCA_016786525.1 Chitinophagaceae bacterium | reverse complement strand
ATATAGCTTATCCCAGGTATACTTTCAGGGCATTGTTGTAACGCGCTTTTTGCAGGCGCTTGATGGCTCGTTCTTTGATCTGGCGGATACGCTCTTTAGTCAGGTCGTATTTTTCGCCGATCTCTTCAATAGAAGGTCCGGACTCTCCTTCCAGGCCAAAATAAGCAGCCAGGATCTCTGCTTCACGGATACTCAGCGACTTGAGGATACGGCGAATCTCAGCACGCAGCGAATCTTTCATCACATCATCGTCCGTATCGCTGGAACCTTCCAGCAGGTCGCCCATAGCCACATCTTCGGCCTCGTGCACGGGGGCGTCGAGGGAGGTATGACGGGTATTGCTGGTGAAAATGTTGGTGACTTCCGTTTCGCTCATCTCCAGGATATTGGCCAGCTCTTCGGTCGAAGGCTCACGCTCATGCTCTTGTTCGAAAGCGATAAAGGCTTTGTTGGCTTTATTGTAGGTACCGATCTTGTTTTGCGGCAGGCGCACCAGGCGGCCCTGCTCAGCCAGAGCCTGCAGGATAGATTGGCGGATCCACCATACGGCATACGAAATAAATTTAAACCCTTTGGTTTCATCAAAACGTTGTGCCGCTTTGATCAGGCCCAGGTTGCCTTCATTGATCAGGTCACTCAGGGATAAGCCCTGGTGCTGGTATTGCTTCGCCACAGATACCACGAAACGCAGGTTCGACTTTACGAGCTTTTCCAGCGCCCACTGGTCGTTCATACGGATCTTTTGTGCCAATGTAGTCTCTTCCTCGGGGGTGATCATCGAAATTTTGCTGATCTCCTGCAGGTATTTCTCTACGGCCTGTGAATCACGGTTGGTAATCTGGGTTGCGATCTTTAATTGTCTCATATTTTCCTTTTTATCTGTATGCGCCTTCCGGTCGGGGAAAGCACCTTTTTCTTTTAGTAAACGGCAAATTATCAGCCAGCGTTTGCCGGAATATTAAACTTTACACGAATTTAACATGTCCGGACAGTAAATGCAAGTGCTGAAAGAACATTTTTAACCGTGCACAAAAGTATATTCTGAATAGCAAAAATGCTACCTTTGCCGCCACTTATAATTCAACTTTAACAAAGAATATGGCGCAGGATTTATATACCCACCCGGACTACTACCAAATCGACGAATTACTCACTGACGAACACAAACTTATACGTGATACCGTTCGTGCATGGATCAAAAAGGAAGTGAGCCCGAATATTGAAAACTGGGCCCAGAACAATGAATTTCCGAAGCACCTGGTACCACAGATGGGCGACCTCGGCGTATTCGGCCCGACCGTACCGGTACAATATGGCGGCGGGGGCCTGGATTATATCAGCTACGGCCTGATGATGCAGGAGATAGAGCGTTGCGACAGCGGTATGCGCAGTACAGCCAGTGTACAGGGCAGCCTGGTGATGTACCCTATCTACGCCTATGGCAGCGAAGAGCAAAAAAATAAATTCCTGCCCAAACTGGCCTCCGGCGAGTGGCTGGGTTGCTTTGGCCTTACGGAACCCGACAGCGGCAGCGATCCCGGCAGCATGCTGACCAATATCAAAGACGCAGGCGACCATGTGATCCTGAACGGGTCTAAAATGTGGATCTCCAATGCGCCTTACGCACAGGTAGCGGTAGTATGGGCCAAAGATGAAGCCGGCGATATCCGCGGCCTGGTCGTGGAGCGCGGCATGGAAGGCTTTACCACACCGGAAATCCATGGCAAGTGGAGCCTGCGCGCCAGCTGCACCGGCGAACTGGTGTTTGATAATGTAAAAGTGCCGAAAGAAAATATCTTCCCGAACGTCAAAGGGCTGAAAGGTCCTTTGGGCTGCCTGACCAAAGCCCGCTACGGTATCGCCTGGGGCGCACTGGGTGCGGCTATGGATTGCTACGACAGCGCACGCCGCTACTCCCTGGAGCGCAGCCAGTTTGGCAAACCCATCGGCGGATTCCAGCTGCAGCAGAAAAAACTGGCCGAAATGATCACTGAGATCACCAAAGGACAGCTGCTGGTATGGCGCCTGGGTGTGCTGATGAACGAAGGCAAAGCCACACCCGCACAGGTGAGCATGGCCAAACGCAACAGTTGCGAGATTGCCCTCAATATTGCCCGCGAAGCGCGCCAGATGCATGGCGGTATGGGCATTACCGGCGAATACAGCATCATGCGCCACATGATGAACCTGGAGTCTGTAGTGACCTATGAAGGCACCCACGATATCCACCTGCTCATCACGGGAATGGATGTAACAGGCATCAACGCGTTCAAATAAATGAATATCTCTCAATACCAGCAAAGGGCTGACCACTAGTGGTCAGCCCTTTGTTCTTTCAGCAATAATGATCGGAGGCTTGGAGCATCTGCCCTATGGGCGCTGCCTCTAGGGTCATTTGTACATCCGTAAAAAAACTGTAAGGTTTTAAAAACCTTACGGGTTTACCGGCGCCGGGTGTGCTTAGCGCGGGCGTTCCGGCATCATACCGGTTTCATCGGGGATGCTGACTTGCGGTACAAAAATTTCGGCATCGGGAACGGTGGTACGCCGCGTTTCAAGGGCCTGGCTGTTGACCAGTTTTGCCCGGAAAGGCGCATAGTTAACGACCTCCCTCATACGCGTGATCTGGTCGGGCGTAAACTGCCAGTAGTAATTGGGACCATAGTCCATAAAATTGATGGAGGTAAAGGCATAGCCGTCGCAGCCTGAGCGGGCATAGGTTGTTGGTTCATACATCCTGAGATAATCGTGGGTATCTGCGCAATAATCGCCGTTCAGCACACAGGAGGATTTATTAAACACATGGCTCAGGCCCAGGTAGTGCCCCATTTCGTGTGAAGTAGCCGCATAGCTAAAGGAATTAAAAGCGCTATCCAGTAAGAACAGGCTGTTCATAAACAGGCCCATTTTTGATTTCACCTGTTTTTTATAATCGCTTGCATTCGTTGGGTCAAGGCCCTGGATGGGGTGATCTGAAGATGCCCAGGGTAAGGTAGCATAGGCCGCAACCGGTGAAGATGTCGGAGAATACGGATAATAGCAGACAAAGATGTTGATGTATCGGTTAGGGTCCCAGGTCAGTGACTTGGTGAAAGTATCATCCGCCATCGTCAGTCCCATATCAAAATAACCCGTTCCGTATTTTACCCTGTGGATTCCCTGCTCCGCCAGGCTGTTTCCGTCCTCATCCTTACCGGCCAGGCGAAACTGGATATAGGTATTATTGCCCTGTACCGTTTTGCCGGCAAAGTGGGCATTCAGCGAATCCATGCAGCGTTTGATGTAGGCTGCACTGATATTGGTACCGGTGCCTGCAGGCTCACCCCCATGCAGGATGTGAAAGATGACAGGCAAGGTGACCAGCTCATTGGCGGCCAGAGGTTTGATCTCGTCCTTCTTCTTGCAGGACACAAAGCCTGTAATTCCTGTCAGTAAAGCGATTGCAACGATTGAAAATCTTTTCATCTGATGAAATTCTTTTGTATTCAATATATCTGGTGTAAGAAATTAACGGTACAGTACTACGTTATTGGTACAGATACTGCCGTCTGTCCATTGATTGGTATAAGTACCCGCAAATTTTTTAGTATTGCTGTCGTAAGACAAGTTGCACTGAAAATGAATATTGTCTGTACCGTCCTTGTACGAGCTTGCTATTTTGAGGCTCGTGCCGTTCAGATCGTATATATTGGTAAAAGAAGGACCATTCAGGTCGGAGTCTACAGGGTCGGTATCAAAAATAACCTTGCCATCTGCTGTGAAATGCAAGGTAGGCGGAATGCCAGCCTCATCTTCCAACAGGGTTTCATCACAATTGCTGGTACCTAAGCTCAGGTCCAGGGTCCAGATACCCGAGAGGTCGATGGTACCGCCGGGACTGGCCGGGCTACCTTTGGGCTGCGGCACCGCCTGTGCTGTAGCAGTTGGGCTGGGTATCGGTTTCGGGTATTGGGTAGACAGGCTGGCCGTTTTGCCCTGATCGGCCCAGGCTATAGAGGCGGTACCCAGGGTAGCCAGTGCGGCCAGTAAAGGCCCGCCGTTCAGGCCTACACCTACTATTAGTCCCGCCGCTACCGGGCACAACACACCCACGGCAACCAAACCAACAGTGGCCAGCGTAAACCAGGCGTCTGTAGAACTTACTTTTGCGCCGTAAAGCACGGTACCGTTCTTGCCGTCGATAGTCGTGTATTGTGCCAGCAGGCTATCTTTCTGTGTCGTCCAGTCATAGGTATAGTAGCTCACTTTTACCGAATCCTTTTCAGTGTACTGCAGTGTGGCCAGCTGCCCAAACCGGTACCCGTCCTTCCTGGACAGGTAGACCAATGCAGGCCTCATCTGCCCGTCCAGCACAACATTGACCAGTGTATCGCTATTGTCTGTGCGGTACACCATCGACTTTACCGTTGTTCCGCGTCCGCCGGCATCCGAAGGCCCGTACAGGTAGCAGGTAGCACCTTTGGCAGGGTCTGCATAGGTGGCCACCAAAGCATCTTCTGTATTGGCACTGCA
>JAEUVW010000411.1 GCA_016786525.1 Chitinophagaceae bacterium | reverse complement strand
GCGCATTTCCAGCACACCGGTTAATATCAAAACGGACGATAGCGGCAATGTATTTATGCTGGGTATGATGAACGACACAGTCGACTTTGATCCCGGCCCCGGCGTCTATACCTTAGACACGACACAGGGTAAAATGTTTATTGTCAAGCTCGACTCTGCCGGGAACTTTAGATGGGCAAAAAACTTCGGTGGCGATAATACTTCCGGCTATGGTGAATTGTGCACAGACAAAAACGGCAATGTTATTTGTGTCTGTTTTGCAGAACGTTCGGTTGATTTCGATCCCGGCCCCGGGGTTTTTATCCCTGCAGAAAGAAGCACCGTCATCCTGAAGTTCGACAACAATGGTGCTGTTCAATGGGTAAAAGCTTTCGAAAAATCTGCGCCCACGGCAGGTGTAATCTTTGGGAAAGGCCTGGGCGCCGATGTGCATGGCAATATCTACATACATGGTTTTGTATCCGGGGATGGAGATTTTGACCCCGGCCCGGCTCTGTTCACCCTGGATTGTTCTACCGGTCCAGGGGGTAGTTTTTTGTGCAAGCTGGACAAAGACGGGCAGCTGGTATGGGCAAAATTGCTGCATTGCGCTACGGGATGGGCCTGGTGGGGGGCTTACAGTTCCGGCACCCTGGCCCTGGGTAGGCGCAACGATATCTATGTTACGGGCTCCTTTAGCGGTAGTGCAGATTTTGATCCCGGCCCCGGCGTGTATACCCTGTCTGCCGGCTCATCCACCAGTATGGAGGGCTATGTTACCAAATTTGACCAGGACGGGAATTTTACCTGGGCAAAACAGATATCCGGTGTTGCGATCTACTATCCCTGTATCGCCCTCGATCCCGGCGATAATGTGTACCTGTCCGGCACCTACGGGCTTGCTATGGATGCTGATCCGGGTCCATATGCGTACCTGCTCGAAACCAAAGGGACAGACAGCAGGAACGGCTTCCTGCTCAAACTCGATTCTGCCGGCGCATTTCGTTGGGCCAAAGGATATTATTGGAAAGGGTCTATAGATTACACCAACCATATAGACATAGACCGCAACGGCTATCTCTACCTGCGCCGTTTCTTAAGAGACAGCAGTTTCCTGTACAACACGGCAAAGCAGCAATTCATTACCGCTGCGGATAAGGACGGTTCTTCCGTGTTGCTGAAACTGAGCATCGCCGGTACCCTGCTGGGGAGCAAAACCCTTGCTGCTGCCAGCAAAAAGAGCAATGTATCGGCATCGTATGTAGACCGGTACAGTAATATCTATGCGGGGGGCAGCTTTTACGATACAGTATTGCTGGACCCGTATGCCGCCGCAAAGACCATCACGACAAAAGGCGCTAACGCGGTATTCCTGATGAAACTGGCACAATCCGTACCGGTATCGCTGCACTCCTTCAGCACGGTAGAAAACTGCTCCGTATACCCCAACCCCACAAAGGGGCCGCTGACCCTGCTGATAGACGGTTTTGAAAAGGAAGCAACAACAGAAGTGTTCAGCATAGACGGCCGCATCCTGCTATCCCAAACCACAACACAAAGCCGGGTGGCACTGGATATCGGCCATTACCCCGCTGGTATGTACCTGGTCAGGGTCAGCGATGCGCAACGGAAAACCTATATCAAAGTATTGAAGCAATAATTCATTCTCAACGAAAACAAAAAAGCCATGAAACACCTTACCCTTTATCCTGACTCCTTTCTGCTGTCGTTGACAGCCTTTAAAGCTTTCCCCAGGACTGCCGGATGCCGGAGATCAAAAAGTAGCCCTATGAATCGCCTTTTATTATTTGCCCTGCTGATCTGCCTGCCCCTTAAAGGCTATATGCAGTTGACTACTCCCTTTAAGTGGGCAAAAATGATATCCGGGAAAGGCTATTGGGGTGTCTCAGTGACGGATGCAAAAACAGATGACAGCGGAAACGTGATCATCTGCGGACAATTCAGCGATAGCGCCGACTTTGATCCCGGGCCCGCAGTACACATACTTAAGGCGGACTCTGGCAATATTTTTTTAGTAAAGCTGGATTCTTCGGGAAAATTCAAATGGGCCAGAAATTTTGGTAATAGTGGTGGTGTGTTTCTGAACGTAGATCATAAGGGTAATATTTTTTGCGGGGGCGGTGCCGCAGAAGATGCAGATTTTGATCCGGGGCCGGCTGTGGTGATCGTACCCAGATGGGCCAGCTTTATTACAAAATGGGAGCCTGACGGAACACTTTCCTGGGTTCGCGATATCAGGAGCCTGGATTTGTACCCTGTGGGAGGGATAGGTGCCAGAGAAATACATACTGACGGTTCGGGCAATGTGTACATTTTGGGATTGTATTGTGGCAGTATAGATGTAGATCCTGGTCCCCTGGTCCGGGTACTCAATTGCGGAGTTTGTGGTAGTTCCGGAGGTACCTATTTGATAAAGCTTGATGAAAACGGAACTTTAGTTTGGGCGAAAAACCTGACCTGCCCGAATGCGGCCTGGGGCGGATTCGCCTATGACCAACATGACCGGATGCAGATCGATTCAAAGGATAATATTTATTATTTGGAGACCTTTACGGGAAGTGTAGACTTTGACCCCGGTCCGGCAGACTCGATCTTGTCAACACCTCCGCGTGTCTATGAAACCGTTCTTTGTAAACTGGATAGTTCCCTTAATTTAAAATGGGTGAGAAGACAGTGTGCGATGGGAGCTCTGGCTATCGATAAATTGGATAATGTTTATCTACACAGCATGTTTGAAAACAGTATCAATCTTGATCCGGGAAAAACCGGCCATACCCTGTATGCTCCTGCAGGCGAAAAATGGAATGGACTGGTCATGAAAGTGGACTCCGGTGGTGTCTTTCAATGGGGAAAAGGTATTTCAGGCTTGCAGGATTATCAGTATTTTCACCGTAACGTGATATTTGATTCCCATGGAGATTTGTATCTACTGACTACACTCAGGGATAGTGCAGTCTTATATGACAGGACAAGCAGGCAATTGATAGCAAAAATTAAAAAGCCGGGTACAAGCGCTGCGCTGCTGAGGATGGATAATGCCGGAAAGCTGAAAGGAGGGAAGATAGTACTGGATACGATTGCGGAATCTTCGCTTCGTACATGCCAATTGAATATAGATCAGAAGGACAACATTGTATTGACGGGAAGTTTTAAGGATACCGTGGATGCAGATCCGGATGCGGGCACAGAATTGCTGATCTCTAAACTATACCGTTCTTTGTTTGCGATCAAATTGGGTCCCACGATACCCTTATCCCTTCACGCCCTTGCACAAGCTGAAAACTGTACCGTCTTCCCTAACCCGACACAAGGACCGCTGACCTTAATGATTGATGGTTTCAAAGACCAGGCCGCGATCACCGTATTTGATCAGCAGGGCAAAAGAATACTTTCCCGGACAACAAATGAAAGCCTGGCAGAATTAGACCTCAGTATGTACCATGCAGGACTATACCTGATTCAGGTCAGCGATGCGCAGCGGGAAACCTGCATCAAAGTATTGAAGCAATAAATGAAAAATCGGCTGCAATGCTGTTGCAGCCGATTTTTTTATAAAGAACCTGGTCCTTACTTCTTCGTGTACCAGATCTCCATAGTCTTGGTTTCTTTGCCCGAGGGGTCGATCATAAACATCTCCATATGCTGGTGCGTGGGGTCTGTGATCCGCAGTACCTGCTTCACGCCTTCTTCAGAACCGTCGTTGCGTTCTATAGAGACCATTTTGCCGATGTAGGTAATGGCTTTGCTGCCTTCATCCCAGGTCCCTTCCATGTACATCATACCGGTACCCATATTGTCGACCCAAGTATTGATGAATTTCTTTTTTGCATTGTCGTAGCCTGTGGTGCTGATACCCTCAAAAGGCATGCCCATCATATTGCCCTTGTGCGCCGCTACCTGGTAGCGCCCACCCAGGATCATTTTGTGATTCACAATAAGCTTGGCGGTATCGGGCGGGGCGTCGGGGCTATGCCACATGACGGCGTCTGCGGTCCAGTCCCCATCCCAGGAGGCGATCATTTTATGCACCTCTCCGGGTGTCATGTACTGCTCCCAGTTGCGCGCCATGGTAGCCGAGTCAGGCATAGGCCGGGCTTCTTCTTTTTTTTCTGCCGTGACCACGGTTGTGGCCGTGTCTTTGGTGGTAGCGGCACCTTCTGTGCCCTTGTCACCGCAGCTGTTCAGCAGGCTGAGCGTTGCTGCAGCCAGTAAAAGTTTCTTTTTCATATCTGGTTTTGTTTACTGCAAGATAGGTCATTTGCCGCATCCTTCCTGTAAACCGTGTAAAGAATGGTTTACAATGTCATAAAATGAACGACGGATGATGCCGGTAGTTTTGCACCATTCATTTTTTATTGATTATGCCTGAAGGTCCGTCTATAGTCATCCTGAAAGAAAGTGTACAAGCCCTTCAACTGGAAGGACAGCCGCTGCTATCTGTATCCGGTACAGCCTCTATTGATTTCAAAAGAATCAGGAACCAAAAGCTGCGCTCTTTCAACAGCTGGGGCAAGCATTTCCTGATCTGCTTTGATGATTGTACTATCCGCATCCACCTGCTGATGTTCGGCTCTTACCGGATCAACGAACGGAAAGACAGCAAAGAAAGACTGAGCCTGGTGTTTAAAGATGCCGAACTGAATTTTTATACCTGCTCCGTAAAGCTGCTCGAAGGCCGGGACGAAGACCTGTACGACTGGTCGTCGGACATCATGTCCCGGCATTGGGCGCCTGCCCGGGCGCTGGAAAAACTGCAGGCGCATCCGGATGCTTTATTGTGCGATGCGCTGCTGGACCAGGATATCTTTAGCGGGGTAGGCAATATCATTAAAAATGAAGCCCTGTACCGGTCCGGACTACAGCCGTACAATACGGTGGCGGCAGTGCCGGTAGCACGGTTGCGGCAACTGATCGGCGACACACGCCGCTATAGTGCCGACTTCCTGCACTGGAAAAAAGAAGGGACGCTCAAAGCGCATTGGGCGGTGCATACCAAGAAAGTGTGCCCCAAAGGGCACACAGTACTGAAAGAGTATACCGGCAAAACAAAGCGGCGCAGTTTTTTCTGCCCGCTGTGCCAGGAATTGTACCGGGATGGGGTAGGGAAAGCAGGAAAGTAAATTATGTAAAAGATACATCCTATCGTGTAACAAGACGGCGGCGCAGCTGTTCTTTCTTTGCATTATGAAACACACGGTAACCTGGTAAACAGAACGACGATGAAATTGCAAGAGATACTGAAGAAGCATAAAGCAATAAGCGAGTATGTGCGGCTCACCGGGGGCAGGGTGAGCGCCACCTTTACGCACCAATACCTGCCCCTGTTTTATTCGAGCAACAGCCTTGATATTGTCCTGCAGAACATCATTATGGCATTGCTGGGCAACCTGTTGCAGCACATCGGTTCGCTTTCACTGATCAAGACCATCAGTTTTTCCCTGCCTGCTGCCCGGCTGGTCGTTTCCCTGTCGCAGCAGAAAGGCACCGGGCCTTTGCAGAAGATAGTCCTGCAATTTAAACGCTCCCTGGCAGATTTCCCCGCCCGGCGCATTTCCCTGAAACCGGTCAAAAACAACAGGATCGCTCTGTTTCCCGCCAAGCCCCGGTACAACAGCCTGTTCTGCAAAATCAGGGATACGGTCCTCCCGCCTGCATCCGCCTGAATATACTGTTGAATGCTCAGCCGTTCGACTCCATTCATACAAAGCAATGCTTTGAAAGCAGAAAGCCACAACATTTGTTGTGGCTTTCTGCTGTGATCATACACCGTTTTACTTAAAACGGATATTCAATTCTTTCGTGATGGAGCCGTTGCTCAGCGAATCCTTGGTTTCGGGGCCGAATCCTATCTGGTACCGGGCCGCAAAAGCACGGGTAGACAGCAGGCCCATTACGTCCTTTCCTTTGATATTGGTGTACAAAGGTTTGATTTCGTCGGCAGTCAGGCCGCCTTTGAAGCCGTTCAGGTCTTTAAACCTGCGGTATTCCACACCGGCAGCATAGAGGATCATATCCAGTGAATCCATATACCGGTACTGGTTAGGGCCGGCGGGGCCAATGGCGCTTTTCAGGAAGTCGAAAATATCTTTGTTGGTAGACACCAGGCCGAAGGTAGTCGGCAGGGGCGTGCTCATGGAAGATTTATAGCCAAATCCGGTATAATCTGCCGAGCGTCGTACTGAAGTACCTGTGGCGGTGTTTGAATCGATCCAGTTAAAACGGACCAGCAGCTCTGCATCGCCGCTGTTGGCGGGAACGTGCGCGCTATATTCGGATTGCCTGAGTTTGCCCGCGTCGCTTTGGATCTGGCTGAAGGATACCAGCGAACCGCTGAAAATCCACTCGGTCAGCCCGAAGACGTTATAAGAACCAGTGTTGTTGATGATATCTGTTTCTGCCGAGTCCACGTTGCCGGTATTGGTGTTCCGGATCACGATGCGGTACCTGTTATCGGCGCTCAGGGGGTATTTGAATTTGTAGGCGTAGTTTGGTGTGTTGAAGAAAACCCCGCTATCTTTCCGGAACCCTTCCTTGGCAAGATCTACCTTCGAAAGGCTGATGATGCTGCGCACTGTCCCTGCGGCGTTGATTTCTTTCATTGTGACTTCCAGGGCTCTGTAAAAATTGGAATCGGCCACCTTTGCCATATCAATTGCACTTTGGTTCTCGTCCATATAGGCTTTCTGGATACGGATGTAGTGGGCTGTATCGGCAATATCAAGCATGCCATACACTACGGTGATGTCTTTATAAGGTGCAGCGATATTCAGTTTTTCATTACAGGAGACCATACCCAGGCCTGAAGCAGCCAGCGCAACAGAGTAAATTATTTTTTTCATAATGGAATTCCGGGACGATTCTTTTTTAAGGCAACAAAGATAAAGGATTAAGTTACAGAAAGTACAAACGTCAAAATCGCTAATGAATTGTAAGGATACACCAAAAATCATCTTTTTCATGTAGGTTTGCGCTCTTTCGAAATCATATTTTCCCCAGCCTATGCGCAGCATTTTTGTCAAAGAGATCAATTCTTTTTTCAGCTCTATTGTAGGTTATGTGGCCATTATCGTCTTTTTACTGGCCTCAGGTTTCATTTTGTGGATGGTACCGCAGACCAGCATCCTGGATTATGGTTATGCCACCCTGGATAAATACTTTGAGCTGGCACCCTGGTTGCTGATGTTCCTGATCCCCGCCGTCACGATGCGGGCTTTCCCGGACGAATTCAAGGGCGGTACGATAGAATGGTTGTCTACCAAGCCTTTAAGCAGTCTCCAGATCATACTGGGCAAATACTTTGCCGTACTGGTGCTGGTGGTTTTTGCACTGCTGCCTACCTTAGTGTATGTCTATACGATCGGTAATTTATCTGCCATTCCCGGCAACCTGGATACCGGGGCCATCATCGGGTCTTATTTCGGCCTGGCTTTTATGGCGTCGGCATTTGCTGCGATTGGCCTGTTTTGTTCTTCGCTGACCAGCAACCAGATTGTCGGCTTCCTGGTAGCGCTTTTTGCCTGTTACCTGCTGTATACCGGCTTTGACGCGCTGAGCAGGATACCGGTATTTT
>JAEUVW010000394.1 GCA_016786525.1 Chitinophagaceae bacterium | reverse complement strand
GTCTGTAAAGGAGGGTAAGACTATGCCTGCCTGTCAAACAGGTGGCGGTACATATTTTGCTCCGCAGCGCTGAGTTGTTTGCCCCGGCGTTCCATCATGCGGCCCGCCGTTTCCATCGCTTTGTCAAACGCATAGACCGCCGTATCGCCCGCGGCGCCCCAGCTGAAAGAAGGGATGAACTTCTCGGGGAAGCTGCTGCCGAACACATTGGCACTCACACCGACCACCGTGCCGGTATTGAACATTGTATTGATGCCGCTTTTGGAATGGTCGCCCATCATCAGGCCGCAGAATTGCAGGCCCGTACTGACCAGTTGTTGCCGGTCCTCGTCCCAGACCTTTACGATGTCGTAATTGTTCTTCAGGTTGCTGCAATTGGTGTCGGCGCCCAGGTTGCACCATTCACCGATCACGGCATTGCCCAGGAAGCCATCGTGCCCTTTGTTGCTGTTGGCAAAGAATACCGTATTGCTGACCTCGCCGCCCACCTTGCAGCCTTCGCCGATGGTAGTGGCCCCATATACTTTCGCGCCCATTTTCAGCACACTGTGGGCGCCCATGGCAATAGGGCCGCGCAGCAGGCAGCCTTCCATGATCTCCGCATCCGCACCGATGTATACCGGGCCTTTGGACGCATTGATGATACAGGGGCCGAGTACGGCGCCCGCTTCGATAAAGATATTGCCGGGGTTGATGGCGGTTACAAAAGAAGGGAGCGGCTGGCTGCTGCGGTTTGCCGTCAGCAGTGCAAAATCCGCTTTGATCGCCTGCTCATTCTTCATAAAGATATCCCAGGTCCGCTGCAGGCCGTCCACCTGTTCACCGAACGGGACAGCGGGCAACGGGGCTGCCTTTTCTGCCAGGTTGGTAAAAGATACCGCAGTTCCGGCCGGGAATTTTGCAGCCAGCAAATGAGCTCCGGCTACCAGCTTTTCACCTTCCTGCAAACGCTGTACGGCTTGTGCCAGGCCAGGGGTGGCAAACAAGGATCCGTCGATCAGCGTCACAGCGCCTTCCGCCGGTGCCGCATACACTGCCTGCATATAGTCCGGGCACAGGCTGCTGGTAGCCTGCTGCAACAGCAGCTCCCAGCGTTCCCGCATCGTCAGGATACCGCAGCGGATATCGGCTGCGGGCCGGGTGTGGGTAAAGGGCAGCAGTTGCCTGCGTACTGCAGAATCGAATAAGGTATAGTTCATGTGCTATAAAAAAATCCCAACGAAAGTCGGGATTTCCTTTTGTAATAAAAATCTGAAACGGGTTATGCTTTTTTCGCGTAACGGTTTTTGAATTTCTCGATACGGCCTGCAGTATCCACGAACATGGATTTGCCGGTGTAGAAAGGGTGTGAAGTGTTGGAGATCTCCACTTTGATAACCGGGTATTCGTTACCGTCTTCCCAAACAATCGTCTCTTTGCTTGCAGCGGTAGAACGGGTCAGGAATGATGTTTCATTCGACATGTCCTTGAACACAACAAGGCGGTAATTTTCCGGGTGAATTCCTTTTTTCATTGCTTAAAAAATTGTTTAACGTATGGATTTTGCCATACAGATGATCGTAAATAAGGGGGCAAAGGTAAGGAAATATTGTTTTCCAAACAATATTATTTCAGGTACTTCTTCAGCTCTACGGCAGGGTCTTCGTCCATATTGAATTTTTTCAGGATCTTACCGTCCGGTCCGATCAGGAAAGTCTGCGGAATGTACTGGATACCATAGATTTCGGCTGCTTTGGACTGCCAGGCACCCAGGTCGCTCATATGGTAAGGCCAGGTAAGATTATCTGCCTGTATGGCCTGCATCCAGGCTTCCTTGGTCTTGTCCAGCGACACGCTCACTACGGTAAAGCCGTTTTTCGCGTTTTTAAATGCTTTGCCTTTGTACTCATTGTACAGCTTTACCAGGGCCGGGTTGGAACGGCGGCAGGGACCGCACCAGGAAGCCCAGAAGTCCAGCAGGATAATGCGGCCTTTATTGATTTCGGCCAGGCTCAGTTTTTTGCCGCTGGGATCGTCAAAAGCCAGTTCGGGCGCTTTCTGCCCAACCTGTATTTTTTCATTGGTGTATTGTGCGTTTGCTGCAAAGCCCAGAGCCGTGCAGAACAACAGGGTTGAAAGGATCTTCTTCATTGTCGTCTTTTTGATTGCTGAAATTTTTGAACGGTAAATGTATCGAAAAAAGTTTTGGTTTCAGAAAAATGACCACAGACGTATCGTTAAAATTTGGAATAGCTGTTTTTTGCCCCTAACTTACACTGCATCATTTAAAGATACACAAGCATATGGTCATAGGGGTTTTAAAAGAACAACAACCCGAGACACGCGTCTCTCTTGTGCCTGAAGTCGTACAGGCTTTAATCAAAATGAAAGTGAACATCTGGGTGGAACCCGGCGCCGGCGACAGTGCCTTTTTCCCCGACAAATCTTATACCGATGCCGGTGCGGAACTCAGGTCCGCTTCTGAAATCTTAAGCGGCGCTGACCTGGTACTGGCCATCAATCCTGCGCTGGTACAAACCGCCGTCAGGCCCTCCGGTGTATTGATGGGCGTATACCAGCCTTTATTCAACCCCGGCCTGATGAAGCAGATGGCCGCCGCAGGCCAGACCGTATTCAGCATGGATACGATACCGCGCACCACGCGGGCGCAAAGCATGGACGTGCTGAGTTCTCAGGCCAATATAGCAGGCTATAAGTCTGTGCTGCTGGCTGCCTTGCAATACGGGCGTTACTTCCCGATGTTTATGACCGCTGCAGGCAGTATCCCGCCGGCCAAAGTAATGATCCTGGGCGCCGGGGTTGCCGGGCTGCAGGCCATTGCCACTGCGCGCAGGCTGGGTGCAGTCGTTGAAGTGTTCGATACCCGTCCGGCAGTAAAAGAAGAAGTAGGCAGCCTGGGCGCGAAGTTTATAGAAGTGGAAGGCGCTGCCGATGCCTCCAAAGCCGGGGGCTATGCCGTAGAGCAGTCTGAAGATTTTCAGCAAAAGCAAAAAGCGAAGATCCATGAGCATATCCGCAAGAGCGACATCGTGATCACGACGGCACAGATACCGGGCAAGAAAGCGCCCATACTCATCACAAAGGAAATGATGGAAGATATGCGCCCCGGTTCGGTGATCATAGACCTGGCTTCGGCTACAGGTGGCAATACCGACTTTACGAAAGACCGGGAGACCGTGCTGCACCAGGGAGTGACCATCATCGGCAATTCGGCCCTGGCCGCCTCCATGTCCTCGGATGCCAGCAAGCTGTATGCGAAAAACGTACTGAATTTCCTGAAGCTCATCATCACGCCGGAGGGTGCGCTGAACCTCAATTTCGATGACGACATCGTAAAAGGTACCTGCATTGCCCATGGAGGCAGTATTGTGAATGAAAGGGTGGCCGCCTTGTCCTAAGCATCATTTTCTCACCATTAATATTCAGATAAAAAATGGAAGCAATCCAGACTCTTTTTACCGATCCGGCAACTTACCGTTTGCTGACGATCGTGATCCTGTCCGTATTCCTCGGTATAGAAGTGATCGGCCGTGTGCCCTCCGTGCTGCATACCCCGCTGATGAGCGGAGCCAACGCCATACACGGTGTCGTGATCATCGGCGCTATCATCGTAATGGGTCAGGCACCTGCAGACGATTACCTCGCATTGATACTGGGATTCCTGGCTGTCATCCTGGGCACCCTGAATGTAGTCGGCGGGTTCGTCGTCACCGACAGGATGCTCGAAATGTTCTCCCGGAAAAAGAAAAAATAAACAGGCCCGGCCTGTAGATGCAAACCACATTACTAAAGCAAGCAGCAAAAAAAATATGGATCAGATCATTTTACCGCTTAGTTACCTTATCGGCTCCGTGACCTTTATCCTGGGCCTGAAAATGCTTTCCCATCCCGACTCTGCACGCAAGGGCAACCTGGTGGCCGCAGCCGGTATGGCCATTGCGATCTTCGCTACCATCTTCCTGTACCACGATAAAGAAGGGCAGCCTTTGGGCAATTATCCCTGGATCTTCGCCGGCCTCATCATCGGCACAGTGGTCGGCACCTTGGCCGCCAAAAAAGTGCAGATGACCGCCATGCCCGAAATGGTCAGCCTCTTCAATGGTATGGGAGGCGCCTGTGCCATGCTGATCTCGGTAATCGAATATCATCATAATCCCACACCTTCAGTAGGTATGTTGCTGGTCATCGTGCTGGGTATGATCATCGGTACCGTCTCTTTTGCGGGCAGCATCATTGCCTGGGGCAAGCTGAACGGCAAGATCAAAGACCGCTCTATCCCCGGGGCCCAGCTGATCAACTTTATCCTCTGGGGCGCTTTGATCGCCTTGTCTGCAACGCTGATCGGGGGCTACACCGCAGAGCCCATGTTCTTTTACAGTATCCTGGCCGTAGCCGCTGTTTACGGCGTCCTGTTCGTGATGCCGATAGGCGGGGCCGATATGCCGGTAGTGATTTCGCTGCTGAACTCCTTTACCGGTGTGGCGGCGGCTTTCGGCGGTTTCCTGTACGATAATCCTGTGATGCTGACCGGTGGTATCCTTGTCGGC
>JAEUVW010000369.1 GCA_016786525.1 Chitinophagaceae bacterium | reverse complement strand
AATTTGTGCGTAGTGTAGTCGGTCACAAGGGCGGTAAGGTGGTCGGGGCCATTTGTTTTCTTTTTTACAAAACGCCCCAGATCATCATACCCGTATTTTGTATAGGGGGTATAAGCAAAACCCAGCACCCAGGCTTTTTCTACCGTTTTGTTGCCATAATGGTCATACTCCCAGAATTTAGTCAGCCTTTTGGTGACGTCTGTGATGCCGTCGGGCATGGTGTAACTCTTGATGAGCCGGCCTCTCGCATCATACTCCATGGTGGTTTTATCCATCACGGAAGGCTTGCTGTCTCTTTGTGTGGTGACGGTGATCTCGGAAGGGGCATTGAAGAAGGGGCTACCGGCTACTTTGGTATAGCTGGTCGCCGTGGTGGTCGTGATCGTTACATCGCCGTTCAGTGTGCTCGTACTGTTCGTAATATTACCGTCTGCATCGTAGGTATTGCTGTAGCTGCTGCTGCGACCGGTAAGCAGGTCTTCAGTGGAACCGGAAGGATTGGTCTGAGTGAAGCAATAGCCCGATCCGATACGGGTGAAACTGTAATTGTTCGTAGACAAACTGTAGACGGAAGGATCCCTGCTCAGGAAGGTCTTGCTGCTTTTGAAATAGGGCACATAGAATTCCGTATTCAGTGCATATTGTGTTTGTGTCTCAAAGCCTGTGGTGAAATTAATGGTTCTTGTTTTTTCAAAGCCCAGCAGACCGCGACCGGCCCGGTGCAGGCGCAGGTTCTCGTAGCGGAATGCCGTGGTGCTGATCCCCCCGATCCCATCAGGCGTCTTCAATGAGGTAACCACATAAATCGGATATTGCACATTGTTGACGGGGTAAACCTCTCCACTGCCTTTGGTATAAATATCGCCGCCTTTCGTCAGCGGATCATAAATAAATTCGGTGGTCCGGTTCAATCCATCGGTCACTTTTTCAAGAAGGTGGGATTTGTCTTCTTTATTTAAATAAAGCGTCTGCATTTCATTGTCGTATTCCGTTTTAAATGAAATCTCATTTTTGCCATCTCCATTAAGGTCTGTAATGATAGGACGAATTTCGGTAACTGAGTTCGTCATTGCTTTATTGGCATAGGCATAAGACTTCATCGTGTATTTCATTTTATTATCAATACCAACACCATTAAAATAATACGCATTGAATGTTGACTTTGTTCTGTAATTACCACAATCGCAGCTTTCGTGCAGCAGGTCTGACTTTCCATCTCCATTATAATCACCGATATAAAGCCTATCCGCCGGATAAGCACCGCACATATTCTGGAACATATAGGAAGGATTGAGATCAAATCGATACCCCGCTAAAATTTTACCACTTGAAAAGCCGATTTCCCAATCGTTTGTTGATTTTACCCTTGTGATTAAATCATCTTTTCCATCAGCATTAAAATCTCCGATTCCATAGATGTCATGGTGATCTCCTCTTGGATACCCTAGTTCAGTTATTTTTTCAAAATAGTAATTTCCGGATGCTGATTTTGAGACTTTAAAAATTTGGCTTTTAGACGTTTCGATGGTCATCAACTCAGATATACCATCGCCATCAAAGTCCAGCACATAGACATCGTTATTCATAAAACCTCTTGTAAATACGCCGTCATCCCAACTTGGCGTACCGGTCTGCATGAGCCGATTATTTAACTCCCCTTTGCCTGGAAACGAAACGAAAGAATTATCAGTATAATGCGTTACACCGCCATAATATTCGGATGATTGTGTAAAATATAAATAGTCGGTCCTTTTGTCTCCGTCAAAATCACCTAATACAACCTTGTTTTTACCCGGTAACAGGTGAGGTTCCCCTCCATAAGGCATGGAAAGAGTCGCTGCGCTGTAATCAATTTTATCAAAATAAAAGCCAGATGAGTTCACACGGGAATAATAAATGGTGGTCCCCTCCATTTTTGACATCGGCGGATATCCGGACAAGTTGGTATTTCTAAAGAAAAACAAATCATCTTTTCCATCTCCGTCGAAATCTGATACCACAAAACTCTTGGATGAATTGCTTTGCTTAAACGAGATCAGATGTTTGCCTGCTGCACTCCAGGAATCGCTTCCTCCTGCCAATGGCACATAGACATCAGAGCTTGTGCTGGAGCTTTGTTTATAAATGGCAAAACTTTTATAATGCTTATTGAAAATCTGATCATAATAATCTACATCTACAAGATCATACTGGGCAACCAACATTTCAGATTTACCATCCCCGTCAAAGTCTCCAGAAATAATATCCGGATTTGAATAATCTGACAAGGGTTTCCTGTAGGTTATATCTATATTCGAAGATTTCACTTCCATATCCGGAGTTGCTTCACCATATTTAAACCGGGTATCATTCAGCTTACTATTGTCGGAGGCAAACTCTTCTACCGATTTCAGGTAAGAAGAACGAAGCCTGTTTTTCCCATAGTTGAACTGGTAGGTTTTGAACAGGTCGCCGCCTTCGCCTTTTACTTTTATCTGCCAGAGCAGATAGGTACTGTTTAAGGAACTGCCCGCATCATAGACTTGGTTCCCGTCAATACGCGCTCGATATATAAAATTGATCTCATTATACGGACTAAGGCCCGCATCGGCATTACCGGTATAGGAAATTTTGACCAACCTCGGCTCCCTGTCCGAATTGTCATAATGGAACGAAATATAATTGCCATTCACATCCTGGATTTTATTCAGGCGCCACATCATGATTTTAGTATCGTCGTCGTTCACAAAACGGGCGTCGTCGGTATAGCCATATTGCATGAGGGTACCATCTTTGGACACTACATTGAAGTAGCGGGGACCTTCGCCAATGGACTCATTAGAGGTGATGACAGCATAGGATTCCGCCTCGGTACGGTAAGTAGTACCGGGAGCACCGCTGCTGCCACTGGTCGCCACCAGGCGTTGCCCGTCCAATACGAAGGCATCGTCGTTGGTATAGGTAGCAGGTGCCACTTTACCATCGTGGTAGAAGTCTTTGCCGGCCCGGGTGATCACCGACAGCCCGGACAGGCTCCAGCCCTGGCCCAGGATGCCGTTGCCGCCCTGCGAGTTGTACACGATGGACAATTGCGGTGCCATACCGTTCGTCCCGGGCGGCATTTTGATGGGTATCGTGTAGGTAGCCGCGCCGGAAGGGCTGGTTCCGGCTGCGCCGTCTATGGCACCTACGGGTTTGGACAGGTCAATGCTGCGGCTGAAGGTAGTGTGGTCGAACAGTGGGCTGTAGGAAACGGACTGGGCAGCAACACTATTTACATAAAAACAGGCAATAAGGGGTAATAGGGCAATTTTTCTGATGGACATCTGGTTCTTTGTTAGATGATTAAACTAAAAAGTTGATGTTCCTTTTATATACGGGGGCAAATATGCAGCAGCTGAAATTAAAAACAAAACTATTTTATAGAATTATTACTAATAAATATAATTGTTTAGCAATGATATTTTATTGACAGATAAATAAAATTGCATTTATACATTTCGTTCTTTTTCCTGAATATCTGAATGGAGGTTTTGCCCTGAGGTGCTCTACGGCTATTTTATTGCGGAATGATAAGGGCTTATAGCGGTGAAAAGAAGTCCTGTTTTTCATTTGCCCTTCCTACAGGTATCCCTATGAAAAACATACTGTCAAGACGATGAGCAGGTATTTGCTGCACAGAAAGGGACGCTCGCGACGCGTAAAATATACCCCGAGTCGCCGCCTGAAGGCAGGGCAGACTCATGGAGGACAGCGACCAGTAAGGGCGGAAGCAGCAGTACCAGGAGCGTATGACCTTAGGTTTTGACGGAAGAGCAGATGATGCCATTAGACCAGATGGCTTGTTGGTGGGCTTTACAATCAGCCTCCCGCTTCAACACCAACAAGGGCGGGATTGGCTACTCATCGAAACCATCCAACGCCGGGCATAATGTTTCTTTCCTTTAGCTTGTTGGTGGTTTACTATTAGCCCCCGCTTCAACACCAACAAGGGCGGAAAGGACGCATGGGTAATTTGACGACTTTGGCTTGCTGGTGGGCTTTATTATTAATCCACGCCTCAACACCAACAAGGGCGGAAAACCTATAAGGTTTTGACGGGTGATACTCTGAGGTAGACACACCGCAATATGATAATCACCCTTGGGTAAGCAGGGCGCCATGAACAAACCGAAATGCGTCTTCAAAACCTATAAGGTTTTTGAAACCTTATAGGTTTATGCGCGATACGCAGCACCAGACACGCTGAAATACGATAATCGTCGTATTGC
The DNA here is from genome assembly GCA_016786525.1 of Chitinophagaceae bacterium. Lineage (GTDB taxonomy): Bacteria > Bacteroidota > Bacteroidia > Chitinophagales > Chitinophagaceae > Rurimicrobium. The sequence goes on along the minus strand of JAEUVW010000369.1, from coordinate 13,264 downwards.
GTGCCCTATACTGCGGGAGTAGGTTTGCAGCAGTTTTTCACCTCTTAAAATTTAAACACAATGAACAAACAAATCTTCGCCCTGGCCTTTGTAGCAGCGAGCACCCTGGCCGCCTGCTCCAAAGACGAGGCTACGCCCGGCCCAAGCCCCACACCGGACCCCAAACCCACACCCAGCAGCACGGCTACGCCCAGCTATGGCAGCGGCGACGGCGCTGTAGTAGCGCTGCTGACCCGCACCACTACTTCCTCCTTTGGTGTGGAGGTAGACATGGACCTGGGTACCGGCGTTGCCGTGTTCGGCAACCTGGCTACGGGTGCGTATACCGACGCGGGAAAGATCACGCTGAACGGTACTGAGCTGGCCAAACAGGCCAACAACTCTTACGTATTTATTCCCGGTGTATCCAAACCCACCGGTATCGACCTGGGCAGCGACATTAAATGGGTGGTCACTACCCCTTCTTTCACGTACGATGCTTCTTCAGCGGCAGGCGGCAGGGGTATGCCCAAGGCCGGGAAAATAGACGGCTCCTACACTTTTGTCGATATCTCCAAGGACTTCACCTTGTCGGTATCCGGTACCATTACGAAATCGGACTCTGTTTATTTCCAGATCAACGGTGCTTCAAAATCCATCCTGAAAAGAATGGCTGCCGGAACGACGTCTGTGACCTTTACCGCATCTGAACTGGCAGGCCTGGGCAAAACTGCAGGCGGCAGTGTGACCGTTGCACCCTGGAACCATGAGGAGCAAAGCCTGGGCGGTAAAAAGATCCATGTGATCAATGAACTGGCTTTGTCCAGGACGGTAGAGATCAAATAAGCTTTTTGTTTTCCATCGCAATGGCCGGCGCTCGCAAGAGGCCGGCTTTTTGTATGCAGCAGCGCCTGCCTTGCGGGATAGATTTTTATATCAGGAGAATTTTGCGTAATATTATACAGTATTTCTCCTCACCAGATGAAACAAAGACTCGTATTACTGTGCTGTGTGTTCTTTTTTGTGTGTAGCCTGAAGGGCAAAGCACAATCCATGCACTTTTCGCAGTACTACAATGCCCCCCTGCTGCTGAACCCCGCCAATACAGGCCTGTCTCCCGATGCGGATTTCCGCCTGGGCGCACAACACAGGAGCCAATGGGCCGCCCTGCCTGCACCCTTTACCACCACTTCCGTGTACGGTGATTTCCAGGCTTTCCGCAATACAAATGAAACGAACTGGCTGGGCCTGGGTTTTGCGTTTTTCAATGATAATGTGGGGGACGGCAAGCTGAACCTGTTCCGCTCCGAAGTCTTTGTGGCCTACCATGTACAGATCGGTCTCAGCAGCATGATCTCTGCGGGGGCTTCCGCCAGCGCCAATTCCCGCAGCGTAAATTTCAGCAAGTTCACCTACCCGGTGCAATGGGATGGTTTCCTCTTTGACAAAAACCTGGACAACCAGGAAGGCAAGGGCCTGGAAAAGTCGGGGTTCAACTCCGTATCCGCGGGCCTGAACTATGCGTTCTTCCCCAGCGAAGCCGTATATATCAAACTGGGCGTCTCTACCGCCAACCTGAACAAGCCCACGGAAACCTTCTTCAAAGGCGGGCAGAACCAGCTCGATTTCAGGCATACGGCCAACCTGGACCTGCTGCTGAAAACGGCAGACAATGTGATCCTGAATCCCTCAGCTTATTACAGCATACAAAGCGGGGCGCGGGAAATTATTTACGGGACACTATTCTCGTACAACCTGATGTCGCCCAGGGAGCAGGTGGCTGCCAACCAGCTGATTTTCGGCGCCTACCACCGTATCGGCGATGCGGTGATCGGCGTAGCCGGCCTGCAGCGCAATACGATGCGCTTTATGTTCAGCTACGATTACACCATCTCTTCCCTGCCGGTGAATGCCGGCAAAGGTACGGGTGCGCTGGAGCTGTCGTTCCGGTATGAAGGCCTGTACGGGGAAACGTCCAAAGGGCGCAGGGTGTACAATTGCCCCCGGTTTTAAAGGTACTTTTCGCCTTTGTTGCGCTTGATCTCCGCCACATACTCCTTGATGTGCTGCTCCTTGTTGCGTTCGCAGATCAGCAGCACGTCCGGGGTATCGATCACGATAAACTTTTCCAGGCCCTGCAGTAATACGAGCTTGTTTTCCGGGGCTTTGACCATACACTCCGCCGCATCGATCACGATGACGTTCTTGCCATGCACGGCGTTGCCCAGGTAGTCTTTTGCAGAATTTTCGTACGCGCTTTCCCAGGTACCCAGGTCGCTCCAGCCAAATTGCGCCGGGGCCACAAATACATTGTCTGCCTTCTCCATCACCGCGTAGTCGATAGAGGTATTGATGCAATGGGGATAGGCCTTTTCAATTTCTGCATATTCCCCGGCTGTATTGTAGTGGCTGCCGATCTCGGCAAAAATATCGTTCAGCTCCGGTACGTATTTCTGCAATGCGCTGATAATGGTCCTGACATTCCACAGGAAGATGCCTGCGTTCCAGAGGAAATCGCCGCTTTTCAGGAAAGCGCGGGCTATATCCAGGGTAGGTTTTTCTGTAAATGTTTTGACTTTAAAAATATCGTTGATCGATTTTTTCTGGTTAAACTGTATGTAGCCGTAGCCTGTATCCGGGCGTGTCGGTTTAATGCCCAGGGTCAGCAGGGAGGGATTGTTCTTTACAAAATCCAGCCCTTCAAACATACTGCGCTCAAAAGCACGCTCATCCATAATGAGGTGATCGGCGGGCGTCATGATGATATTCGCCTCCGGGTTCAGCGCATAAATTTTGTGTGCAAAGTAGGCGGCGCAGGCCGCGGTATTCTTGCGCGAAGGTTCGCTCATCACCTGGTGCTCGCCCAGTTCCGGCAACTGCTCCCTGATCAGGGATACATAGTGGTGGTTCGTGATGAAATAAATATTCTCCGGGGGACAAATATCCTTAAAGCGGGCGTAGGTCCATTGCAGCAGGGAGCGCCCTGTGCCGAGGATATCAAGAAACTGCTTGGGGTACTGTGTCCGGCTTACCGGCCAGAAACGACTGCCGATACCACCGGCCATTATTGCTACGTAGTTATTCTGAATGCTCATTGAAGGGTCGAAAAGGTAAAATTACAAAATCTATCCCAGCCGGAGCAGGTGACTTATCAGGGGAAACAGAATCCGGTACTTACCCGGCCAGCTGAGCCATTAAGACATTAAGGAAACAGAGCAGAGAAAAGCCCGGAGCGCCGCTCTTAGCCCCCGCTCCGGGCGGTCCGGCTTAGCGGCAAATAAAAAACCCCCGGGAATCCCAGGGGTTTTTTGTGATATTGTTAGAACTGTTTATTCTGCCCAGCTCATGATATAGTGTTCGTCTTCAATGCCTTTTGCAGCATCAGTCATCATCAGCGGGTGGAAGGTATCGACCATTACCGCCAGCTCCGGTGTTTCCTTTTTACCGATACTTTTCTCTACGGCGCCGGGGTGGGGGCCATGCGGGATACCCCCGGGGTGCAGGGTGATCATGCCACGCTCTACATGCTTGCGGCTCATAAACTCTCCATCCACGTAGTACAACACCTCATCACTGTCGATATTGCTGTGGTTGTAGGGCGCCGGTATGGCCAGCGGGTGGTAATCGTACAGGCGGGGCACAAAGGAGCAGATCACAAAATTGTGTGCATCGAATGTCTGGTGCACGGGTGGCGGCTGGTGTACCCTGCCGGTGATCGGTTCAAAATCATGGATGCTGAAGGCGTAGGGGTACTCGCATCCGTCCCATCCGACCACGTCGAAGGGATGGGTACCGTACCAGATAGGATACAGCAGGCCTTTTTTCTTTACGTTGATCAGGAACTCCCCTTTCTGGTCTATGGTCTCCAGGTTTTCGGGCTTGCGGATATCGCGCTCGCAAAAAGGTGCATGCTCCAGCAGCTGGCCGTATTTGCTCAGGTAGCGCTTGGGGAAAGTGATCGGGCTGAAGGAGTCTACGATAAACAGGCGGTTGTCTTCTGTTTCAAACTGGATCTGGTAAATGCTGCCCCTGGGGATAACGAGATAGTCGCCATACCCGAAGCGGATCTGGCCATACTGTGTTTTCAGCACGCCTTTGCCTTCATGTACAAAGATCACTTCATCCGAGTCTGCATTTTTGTAAAACACATTCCCGGTAAGGCCCTGTGTGGGCGCTGCCAATGCTATATGCACGTCACTATTGAACAGTACCACCTTCTTGCTTTTCAGGAAGTCGGCTTCGGGTTTTACTTTAAAGCCCTGGTAGCTGCGGTGTTTCAGGATATTGTCGGTAGCGGGCTTCGGTGAGATATCCGTCGGCTCTTCCGTGCGGATGATCATGGTCGGCGGGTAGATATGGTACAGCAGGGAATAGTTGGAGGAAAACCCTTCGGTACTGAACAGCTGCTCTGAATACAGGCCGCCGTCCGGTTTGCGAAATTGGGTGTGCCGTTTGTGGGGAATGGTTCCTAAACTATGATAATGTGCCATATGCGTCTTTATGCGTCTTGTTCGATGATCCAAAGGTAGCAAGAAAAAAGTAATGCCGTCCTGCTACCAGTCTTCGCTTCTTTTATCTTTATGTGCCGCGATCTGCTGCATGCAAAAGGCCTCGAAAGCGGCAGCATCGGTATCGTTGTATTTTACGGTCCACTGGTACAGGAAATTGTTGAAACAATCGATCGTCACGATACCATGCCGCAGGATGACCCGTTCTACCTCCTGCCAGGCCAGCTGTTTCCTGCGCGCAGTAGCGGGCAGGCTGATGCCCTGCTCTTCGAAGCTGACGAACAGCGCTTCGTTCATCTTTTGCTCATAGAACCAGGCAAACAGGTTGGCCAGGCCAATGATGCCGCAGATAGCCGCCGCCAGCCACCATTGCGATAAAACAAAAACAAGTGCCAGCGCCAGGCCCGATCCGATGCTGGCCAGCCTTACGGCCTTGTTATTGGCAGGCACTTTCAGCCATTTCGATTTTGTAAACAGCAACAGCAGCAGGGCAAGCCCGTACAGCAGGCAGAAGCCGCCGATGAGCCAGGCCGGTACCAGGGGGGCGTGAAAAACCGTCTTTACCCAGTCTGCATCGGCGAGCAGGAAAGTAAAGGCACCGGTACCCGTAAGGCCAAAGCCGGTAATCAGGTGCAGAAAGGTGGATTGCCGCGACTTGTTCCTTTGATCTTTGAGTTCTATGCGGTAATTCATAAGGGAGATGCTTCGGTCGTTACTGCTTCGAATAGTTTTACCTCGAAGTCTTTGGAGGACTTGCCGCTGTCGGCCTGTATCTGCAATGTACCCTGGGCAGCGAGTTCGCGCAGCCTCCAGGAAAGGTACAGGTCGCCGGTGGGGATATTGCCCTCTTTGCCCATCGCTGCATTAATGACTTTTTGTGCTTTCTGATAGGCGGGACTGCATTGGGCCAGCAACAGCTGATCGTAATGATCTGCCGGCTGGTTGCTTATTTTTTTGCCGCCGCCCGAGGTCCGGATCGCTGCATTGTGCGCCTGCAGCTGTTTCCACTCATAGACATCGACCTCTGTTTCTGAAGGGCTTACCGGCCGGGCCAGTTTCGTTGCCTTCACGATCTCCTTTGCCGACAGCTCGGAAATGCTTTTGGGGAAAAACAGTTTGCCGCTCTCGCTTAAAAACGGCAGGCCTGCAATGTTGATGATCTTAAAGCGCTCTTTGTGCTTGCTGAGGTAGTACAGCACCCAGTAATACGCGCAGATATCTGCCGGCAGCGGAGCCATCCAGAAGCAGGCCTGTACCGATTCATCTTCATACATCTGCCGGGATACTTCCAGCAGGCGTTCCATATCATCCACGACGATCTCCTGCTTTTCATGGGGCGCTACGGTCTGCCAGAAACTGCTGCGCAGTTCGCTGAAGGTCTGCCCTTCTTCTTTGACCAGGGGCCCTACATTCAGGATGTCTTTTAAGACAACGATAGATACATTGTCCTGTTGTGCCAGGCCGTCGCTCAGCTGTTTGGCGGCATGGTCTCCAACGATAAAATGGTATGTCATAGCGCAAAGGTAATGGAGGTAAAAAATATAGAGGGGCTATAGCCCTGTTATTTTGCCGGTTTTGCCGGGGGCTTTTGTTCCGGCTTGGGGGCAGGTTTCGGAGCAGGCTCAAAGTCCACCACATGTTCCCAGCCTGCTTTCATCATCACGGCATTAGGATAGGGGATCACGATTTCCGCATGGCGGCGTTTTTTCAGCTCACCGGTGGTCCATTCCCCGTCGCCATCTTCGTCTTTGATCAGCGCGATGCTGTAGTTGCCGGGCAATAAGCGTTTCAGCACAATTTTGGCATCTGTTACCGGGTTCAGATAGACCGAATCATTGTCTCTTTTTACCTGCAGCACGTTGGGTTTGCCTACATACTTTTCCGGCAGGTTGATCTCCATCCGGCCATAGTCTTCTTCAGATTTGGTGCGGAAAGTATAACGGGAGGGCATGGCTTCCGCAGCGCCGGTGTCGATGGCAAAGCGCTTCAGCAGGCGCAGGGTGTACAGGGTATTGGGCCTCCATGCTGCCGACAGGGTCAGCTTGCGCCGGCTGCTATCCAGTTCCAGCGAAAACGGGGCTTCGATCTCTACCGAATTGCTGTCTGCACTGAGGAAGATCCTGTCCTGGTTTATGGTATCCACTTTCCTGGAGAAAAATATTGTCAGGGGTTGTGCCAGTTCCTGGGTCCTCTTTACACGGTCCGAGGTATCGGCAATGACCTTATAGTTGAAGCTCTTGGCATCCATCTCCGGAAGGGCGTCTTTTACCACAGCAGGCTTCCCTTTCTTTTTCATGCCGGTGGAGGGTTCAGGGACCAGGCTGGTGTCGGTTTTGGCTTTGGCGGTATCGGGTATTTCTTTGAAGATGCGGAAGGTATAGGCCCCGGTGTCCAGGCCGGGCGTAAACGTGGTGTCGGCAAAGCCGATCAGCTCCTGGTCGTCGTCGAAGACCAGGTTGTCCCCGCTTTCTCTCAGCACAAACATGCGGAAAGTCCTTTTGGGCAGGCCTTTGATCACAAAGGTACCATCTGTGGCCGCACTGGCGACGTAGGAAGGTTTTTGCTTTGTAACAATGTCATAAGGCAGGGCCGCATCGTAGAGCAATGCTTTCGCGGTACCGGAGCTGTCCCGGTTCCCGGTTTCGGCATTCATAATGATCCCCTTCAGCGTAAGCGAATCGAACCAGGGGCCGGTGCTGAACATAAACAGGTCCCCCTGGTAGGGGTTGCCCTCATGCAGGTCTTTGATCGATTTGCCAAAGTCTATGGTATAGGTGGTACTGTCGTGCAGCAAGGAATCTGCAATCTTTACAATAACGGTTTTTCCCGAAACCGTCATCAAAGGGGTCTGTTTCAGTATCGGAGAAATGTGCAGCTCCTTGTTGGCATCGGACACCACGATAAACTCGTCAAACTTCATCTCAATGCGGGTGACCCTGGTGTTCAGCAGAGAGTCCTGCGGCTTCCTGCCCAGCAGTTTCGGGGGTGTGGAGTCTGCCTTACCGCCTGTGGGGGGTATCACATTGGCGCAGGAGGCGAACAGGCTCAGCGCGAGCAGGAAAAACAGGATCCGGGAATAATGCATTGGGAACGCAAATTTAGCATTTGTTTTGTGATACCGCTAAGGGGATTGTGTAAGTTTGCCAAAACGCAATAAAATGAAAACGCTTTTCTCCACTTTACTCATTGGTATCATGACTGTTGTAAGCACTGCATTTGCGGGGGACAAGGATGCACCCGTTTCTATCTATTCTTTTAAGGTAAAAGGCCAGGATGGCGGGGAGATCGATTTTGCACGATTTAAAGGCAAAAAAATACTGATCGTGAACACGGCTTCGGAGTGCGGCTATACACCCCAGTACGAGGGATTGGAAAAACTGTACCGGGAGCACAAAGACAAACTCGTCATCGTAGGCTTCCCGGCCAACGACTTTGGCGCACAGGAGCCCGGTACCGATCAGCAGATTGCCAGCTTTTGCCAGAAAAACTACGGGGTATCGTTCCCGATGGCGGCAAAAGTGTCTGTAAAGGGGGATGCCGCCGCACCGATCTATCAATGGCTGACCCACAAATCCGGCAACCAGGTACAGGACTCGGAGGTAAAATGGAACTTCCAGAAATACCTGATCGACGAAGAAGGACACCTGCAGGCCGTTTTCCTGTCTGCCGTGCAGCCTGGCTCGGAAGAGCTCAAGGCCGCGCTGAGTAAATAATTGTTCTCTAAATTATAGCGATAAAGTTCATTTATCGTCGGGGCTGTACTATTTTTGCGCCATGAAAAAGACATTGATCATTACCGGTGGAGCCGGCTTTATCGGCTCTCACGTGGTGCGCCTTTTTGTAAACAAATATCTCGATTACAGGATCGTGAACCTGGATGCGCTGACTTATGCCGGCAATCTTGAAAACCTGAAGGACATTGAAAATGCTGCCAACTATACTTTTGTAAAAGCAGATATCACAGACGCGGAGGCGATCAATTCCCTGTTTGCGCAATACCAGCCTGATGGTGTCATCCACCTGGCGGCGGAAAGCCATGTAGACCGGAGCATTACCGACCCGAACGCTTTTGTGCAGACGAACGTAATGGGTACAGCCAACCTGCTGAATGCTGCCCTGCATCACTGGAAAAATAATTTTGAAGGAAAGCGGTTTTACCATGTTTCTACAGACGAGGTATACGGATCCCTGGGAGAAACCGGCTTTTTCCTGGAGACCACTCCCTACGAACCACAATCACCCTATTCTGCGTCCAAAGCGGCTTCCGACCACCTGGTACGCGCCTACGGCAACACCTACGGCCTGCCCTTCGTGCTGACGAACTGCTCCAACAACTACGGGCCCAACCATTTCCCGGAAAAACTGATCCCCCTGTTCATCAACAATATCTGCAACAAAAAGCCCCTGCCGGTCTATGGCGACGGGAAGTATACCCGCGACTGGCTGTATGTGATCGACCATGCCCGGGCGATTGATGTGGTGTTTCATAAGGGTGGCAATGCCGAAACCTACAATATCGGCGGATTCAACGAGTGGCAGAACATCGAGCTGGTGAAACTGCTTTGTGAAAAAATGGATGAAAAACTGGGCCGCGCCCCGGGCGAATCCGCAGCGCTGATTTCCTATGTAAAAGACAGGCCCGGGCACGATAAGCGCTATGCGATCGATGCGACCAAGATCAATACAGAACTGGGCTGGGCGCCCAGCGTGACGTTTGAAGAGGGCCTGGCCAAAACCATAGACTGGTACCTGGCCAATACCGAATGGCTGAACAATGTGACCAGCGGGGAATACCAGAAATATTACGAAGCACAGTACCATAACTAAACCTTCCTGATGAGGGCAGGTTTCAGAACAGAATGGGCAATAATTGCAGGCACCCTGGTGATGCTTCTTTTATTGCTCATTTTATTTGGGTACAGCCATCCGCATTCCGACGATTATTCTTACCACCGGATCCTGGAGCAAAAGGGATTCCTGGACGGCAGTATTTACCTGTTCCGGAGCAATACAGGCCGGTTTCTTTCTACTGCCCTTATTTTCCTGAACCCGATGAGGACACAGGGCATTGCGGGGTACCAATGGCTTACGGCTTCCCTGTTTGCCGTCTTTGTGCTCAGCCTGTTTGCCCTCCTGTACCGCCTGCTGAACAGGTTCCTCGCTTTTTTCTCTATTCTTGGCTTAAGTGCTTTTATCCTGCTGATCTTCTGCTCTTTTGCACCCGACCTGCACGAGTTTTGCTTCTGGCTGTCCGCTGAAGCTACTTACCTGGCAGCCGCCACGCTTTGGTGCTGGGGCATCATCCTGCACACACTTCTACCGGAGCAGCGCTATCGCAACAACAGCTTCATGAAAATCCTTGCCCTGCTGCATGCGGTGGCCATATGCGGTACGAGCGAGGCCGGTATTTTCCTGTACGCCTTGGTGCTGTGCGTGGCGGCCTTGTACCGCCGGCGACATCCGGGCCGATCTGATCGCTTTTTTTATGGTATCGTTGCGGTTTTTGCCCTGTCCGCAATAGGGGTATTGACCGCTGCAGGCAGCCAGAACCGGTTCGGGCAGACCCCCTTTTCCGGTCACCTGTTGCTGGCCATCGGCGGTGGTTTGTATGCCTCTTTTTATTGGCTGATGCAATGGCTGCTGGTCCTGGTGCCGGCTGTACTCCTGTACCTTTCCGTATGGGGGCGCAGGCTGCTGCCCTGGTCGGCCTTTGCCAGCAATTCCGGCATCTTCCGTTCCCAAAAGGTACTGTCAGCAGGTTTGTCTTTTTTTGTGCTTTGCCAGATGGCCGCAGTGTGGATGAGCGGCAGCATGCCGGAAGAGCGGTATGAAAATGTCCTGTTCCTGTTTGTCCTGCTGCTGTGCTGTTTTGCCGCACAATTGTTTTTTTATGAGCAGGGTCAATACTTTATTCCCCTGGCAGATGCTGCGGGAAAACGGGGCCGGGCCGGGGCAATGCTCTACCTGCTGGCTATTTTCTGCTCCTGGCCCAACAATTACAGCAAGGCGGTGCTGGATACCTGCTCAGGGGCCGCTGCGGGCTTTTACAACGAAAACCGGCAACGGGATGCAAGCCTGGCCGCTCAATCGGGTGATCTTGTAGTAACGACCCCTTTGATACACCAACCGGCACTGCTGTATTACCCCTTATTCAGTTGCGACAGTGTTGCCGATGAACAGGATATACCGCGCCTGGCGCTTGCAAATTATTTTGGCAAAAAATGGATATATGAGTATCCTTGCAGTCCGGAAGCGAAGACCTATTCGCTCAGGGACATCTTAAAACAAAAAAGGCAGGAATTTTTTCCTGAACGGAGTAAATAATATACATATGAAAGGAATTATTCTCGCGGGGGGATCCGGAACCCGGCTTTATCCACTCACCATTGCCGTCAGCAAACAGCTGATGCCGGTGTATGACAAACCCATGATCTACTACCCGCTGAGCACGCTGATGCTGGCCGGTATCCGTGAAATACTGATCATCACTACCCCGGAAGACCAGGCAGGTTTTAAAAAACTGCTGGGCGACGGCAGCCAGATCGGTTGCCGCTTTGAGTACGTGGTGCAACCCAGCCCGGACGGACTGGCACAGGCTTTTATTCTCGGCGCCGACTTTATCGGCAACTCCCCGGTAGCGCTGATACTGGGCGATAATATTTTTTATGGTGCCGGCATGGGCACTTTCCTCAAAACGAAAACCAATCCAAACGGGGCCGTGGTATTTGCCTACCAGGTACACGATCCTGAACGCTATGGTGTGGTTGAGTTTGATAAGGATTTCAAGGCCCTGAGCATCGAGGAAAAGCCGCAGGCTCCCAAGTCCAACTATGCCGTACCCGGCCTTTATTTTTATGACAACGATGTGGTCGCCATTGCCAAAGCAACCAAGCCCTCTCCCAGGGGCGAACTGGAAATAACCGATGTCAACAAGACCTACCTTGAAAAAGGAAAGCTTGAGGTAGGCGTGCTGCACCGGGGTACAGCCTGGCTGGATACCGGCACCTTTGACTCCCTGATGGAGGCCGGAGACTTTATCAACGTGATCGAAAAACGCCAGGGGATGAAGATCGGCTGTATTGAAGAGATTGCCTACCGCAACAAATGGATCGACGAAGCGCAGATGCAGGCGCTCTCCGACAAATATTTCAAAAGCGGCTACGGCGCTTACCTGAAAAAACTGATCGGAACTATCTAATCAATCCATTCCATAATAAACGAGCCGCTTACTCATCGTAAGCGGCTCGTTTATTTTTTACCTGTTGCTGTTATTATGCCTTCATTGCTTTGGCATATTTGGCGCGCTCATTTTCGTCGAGCATGATCTTGCGCAGACGGATGTTTTGTGGTGTTACTTCAATACACTCGTCTTGCTGAATGTACTCCATACATTCTTCCAAAGTCAATTGTACTTTAGGGGCAATACGGTTTGCATCATCTGTACCGCTGGCGCGCATGTTCGTGAGTTTTTTAGGCTCAGTAGCATTGACGATCAGGTCTCCTGGTTTGATGTGCTCTCCAATGATCTGGCCTGAATACACTTCTTCACCGGCATCGATGAAGAAAGAACCACGGTCCTGCAGTTTGTCCATTGAATAACCTGTAGTAGAGGCTGTATTTTTTGACAACAGAACACCATTGTTACGGCCAGGAATAACACCTTTCCAGGGTTTGTATTCGTTAAAACGGTGTGCCATTACGGCTTCTCCGGCTGTTGCAGTAAGCATGTTGCTCCGCAATCCGATCAATCCGCGGGAAGGAATATCAAATTCCAGGTGCTGCATCTCACCTTTGCTTTCCATAATCAGCATCTCGCCTTTTTTCTGTGTTACCAGGTCGATTACTTTTCCTGAATAATCAGAAGGTACATCTACCACCAGGACTTCATATGGTTCACATTTTTTACCATCAATTTCTTTGGTGATTACCTGTGGCTGACCAACCGTCAGCTCGAAGCCTTCACGACGCATCGTTTCGATCAGTACGCTCAAATGGAGGATGCCACGTCCGAATACCATAAATTTATCGGCATCATCAGTGTCCTGCACACGCAGGGCCAGGTTCTTTTCCAGTTCTTTCATCAAACGATCACGCAGGTTACGGCTGGTTACGAATTTACCTTCGCGACCAAAGAAAGGAGAGTTGTTGATGCTGAACTGCATGTTCATCGTCGGCTCATCGATCGGAATAACCGGCAATGCCTCCGGGTTTTCAAAATCGGCGATTGTTTCGCCAATCTGGAAACCTTCAATACCGACAACAGCACAGATATCTCCGGCAGAAACTTCGGTAACACGTTTTTTACCCATTCCTTCGAATGTGTACAGCTCTTTTACTTTGCTTTTTGCAAAGGTGCCATCCAGGCGGCACAATTGGATATTCTGTCCTTCTTTGATGGTTCCGCGGGCAATACGGCCGATTGCGATACGGCCCAGGAATGTAGAGTAATCCAGGGATGTGATCTGCATCTGAATGGTTCCTTCCGCTACTTTGGGTTCCGGAACTTTTTCAAGAATAGTATCCATCACCGCGTTGATATTATCTGTCTGCTGCAGGGAAGTATTGAACCAGCCTTGTTTAGAAGAACCGTACAGGGTTGTAAAGTTCAATTGCTCTTCAGTGGCATCCAGCTGGAAGAACAGTTCGAAAACAGCATCATGCACTTCATCCGGGCGGCAGTTTGGTTTATCCACTTTATTGATCACCACAATAGGGTGCAGGCCCAGGTTCAGGGCTTTCTGCAGTACGAAACGCGTCTGCGGCATGGGGCCTTCAAA
>JAEUVW010000348.1 GCA_016786525.1 Chitinophagaceae bacterium | reverse complement strand
GGAAGGTTACCGTTTTTCGTGGCGGGTGATGCTGATGGAAAAATCAGGCGCTACCTTTTTCACCGTAAAAGATAAAACCCACCGCCTGGTGCAACAGGTGAACAATGCCGAGTTCCTGACACCCCTGCAGGAGAAGATGATGAGCACCCAGCCGGACCTGATCCTGAAGTATGCACACCATCTTGCAGACCAGTTTGCACAACGGGGCCTGGAGCAGCCCGAAGTATATGCAGAAGTGTACGTAGCCCTGAACGGGCAGCGATCGAGGCTGTTTGTCGATTCTACCGTAAATTTGGCGGCCCAAACGCTAAGCTGGCGCCACTATAATTGGGTATTACCCTACAAAGAATAAGTAATTTCTCATCTTTCAATGAAACAATGGACCGCAACAATCATTTGTTGCCTGATGATCTTCAACTCATTTGCCCAGAAGCAATTTGCACTGAACGGCATTGTGCGCCTGGGCGAAGAGCCTGCGGCAGAAGCATTGGTGTACCTGTACCCCGATACCCTGAAGCAATTGAGCAACGATAACGGTTTTTTTCGTTTTGCGGCACTGAAACCGGGAAACTACCAGCTGAAGATCATCTATCCCGGCTACCGGGACTATCTGCGTATCGTTAGCATCAGCAACAAAAATGTAGCGTTGAACATAGACCTGGACCGGGAAAATGCCATCAGCCTGAAAGGGGTGGAAATCCGTTCGCGGAATGACATGGTGTCCGGCAAGCTGAACGATATTTCCGGCACCTCCATCTATGCCGGTAAAAAGACGCAGGTGATCAACCTGAAAAACCTGAATGCCAACCTGGCCACCAACAATACACGCCAGATCTATGCACGGGTGCCGGGCCTCAATATCTGGGAATACGACCGCGGCGGCCTGCAGCTGGGTATCGGCGGGCGAGGCCTGAGCCCCAACCGCTCTTCGAATTTCAATATCCGGCAAAATGGCTATGATATCAGTGCAGATGCATTGGGGTACCCCGAAAGCTATTATACTCCTTCTTCGGAGGCGGTGGACCGGATCGAGATCATCCGCGGGGCGGCCAGCCTGCAATACGGACCTCAGTTCGGCGGGCTCATCAATTTCGTGATGCGCGAAGGCCCCCGCGAAAAGCCGTTTGAGTTCACCACCCGGCAGACCCTGGGCTCTTTTGGTTTCTTCAACAGCTTTAATAGCATTGGCGGCACGGTGGCCAAAAAGAAACTGAATTACTATGCCTTTTACCAATACAAAAAGGGTGACGACTGGCGGCCCAACAGCCACTACGACCAGCACAATGCGTATGTACACCTGGCCTACGATGTGACCAAAAAACTGAAGATCACCGGGGAATACACGATGATGACGTACCTGGCGCAACAGCCGGGCGGTCTTACAGATGCCCAGTTCGCCGCTGACCCATCGGTATCGGTTCGTGCGCGCAATTGGTTTAATGTACATTGGAACCTGGCCAGCCTGAGCGCAGATTACCAGATCAGCGAGCATACGCGCATCAACTTCAGGAATTATACCTTGCAGGGCGACCGTAAGGCCTTAGGCATCTTATCGTACATCAACCGGCCGGACAATGGCGGCAACCGCGACCTGATGACGGACCGTTACAGCAATTTCGGTTCCGAACTGCGCCTGATCCACCAGTACAAACTGATCGGCGAGCAGCGCAGTACCTTCCTGGTGGGCGGAAGGGTATACAAAGGCCTCACAGACCGGAAACAGGGCATGGCGGACAACGGCAGCGATGCAGATTTTAATTACATCGGCACCGAACCCAGCACTTCTTCCTACAGGTTCCCCGGTCTGAACCTGGCGGCTTTTGCAGAAAACATCTTCCAGATCAACAAGCACTGGAACATCACGCCCGGACTGCGTTTCGAGCACATCAACACCAAAGCGGACGGCTACTATTACAAACAAAATGTGTTTGTTGCGAGCGAAAAAATACTGGAAACCAAACAGAACCCGCGCTCCTTTATGCTGCTGGGTATCGGTACTTCCTGGAAGTTTGACAACGGTACGGAGTTCTATGCCAACATCTCGCAAAACTACCGTTCGATCAATTTCAACGACATCCGGGTGGTGAACTCAAATGCGCGTGTAGACCCGGCATTAAAGGACGAAACGGGGTATAATGCAGACCTGGGCTTCCGCGGCAGCTACCGTGGCTGGCTGTACCTGGATGCCAGTGTGTTTTACCTCAAGTACAATGACCGCATCGGGTCCATCTTCACACGCGACACCAACTTTATGACCTACAGGTTGCGGACCAATGTGTCGGACAGCCGAAACCTTGGCCTGGAGCTGCTCCTGGAGGGCGATATCCTGAAAGCGCTGAGCCATGCCACATCGAAGTACAAGCTGAATGTGTATACGAATCTTTCGCTGATCGATGCACGCTACATCAATACCAAAAACACGGCTATTGCGAACAAGCTGGTGGAAAATGTACCACCCCTGCTGTTCCGCACAGGGGCTTCTTTCGGCACGACGCGCTTCAATATTACCTACCAGTTTTCGTACCAGGCCAAACAGTACTCCGACGCCACGAATACGGAGATCACGCCTACGGCTGTCGATGGGGCCATACCGGCATTCAGTGTAATGGATCTGAGCCTGAGCTACAACTGGCGCCACTTTACCGTCTATACCGGCTGCAACAACCTGCTGGATAAAAAGTACTTTACCCGCAGGGCTGACGGCTATCCCGGCCCCGGCATCCTGCCTGCTGATAAGCGGAATGTGTATGTGACCCTGCAGTATAAGTTGTAGTGCAATGATGCAATTTGCCCATTCGTCAATTCGACAATTAGACAATGAAGTCATTCATTTGAAGGTTAGCTGATTTGAAAATTTGAAGGTGGTTTGAAGGCAATTGGTCAATTCGACAATTAGGCAATGAAGTCATTAATTTGAAGATTAGCCGATGTGAAAATTTGAAGATGGTTTGAAGGCAATTGGTCAATTCGACAATTAGGCAATAAAGTCATTAATTCTCAGATGTACTGATTCGAAAATTTGAAGATGGTTTGAAGGCAATTGGTCAATTCAACAATTAGACAATGAAGTCATTAATTTGAAGATTAGCCGATGTGAAAATTTGAAGATGGTTTGAGGGCAATTCGTCAATTCGACAATTAGGCAATGAAGTCATTAATTCTCAGATGTACTGATTCGAAAATTTGAAGATGAGGCCTGCTCGTATGTTGTCATGCCGACCTTAGGAGGCATCTATACGTTACATTCTCCAACCAGCTTGGCTTTTGTATAAGATTCCTCGTTCCTCGGAATAACAGCGTTTGCCTACTGAGACCACACCGCATCGCTGGTTTCCCCTCCGTGGAGGGGATTGGGGTGGGTTTTATAGCACATCCCACAAAGAGAATCTAAAAATATGCAATAACACTACAACATAAATTTTACGCAAAGATTGCGGGTATATGGTCAATTTTATATTTTGGATCTCAAATTACACAGTGATGATACGATACTTCTTCGCTTCTGTGCTGATCCTGGCAAACCTGACCACATTAGCTCAGACAGATGTTCATACTTTATTGAGCAAAGCCGATTCTGCATACTTCGATTTTAAGGATTACAAAACAGCGTTAAGATTGTATAAGTCAATCAGAGGAAACTTAAAAGAGGTTGATGCGGACTATTCTTATACTGTTGACAAAATTGCAAAATCATTATTTTATTGTCAATATGATGAACATCAAATAGGAAATTACCAAAGCAGCCTTATGTTGTCCAAAGAGTTACTGGATATGCTTGATAGGGATAAAAAATATTTAGACACTTCGCTTGACAGTAAAAAGTACTGGCTGTATAAAAATATGGTGATGGGGTACTTTAGTATGGGAGAACTGCAAAAAGCTAAAGTGTTTCAGGATTTACTTTATAAGGCTTATAAAAACCAAACTCTCCCGGAAGGCATTGACAAATACTATTGTTTCGAGAAATTTGTGTATAAAGGAATGAACGTTTGGGGATATGAATGGTATCCCCAGCTCGGAGACAAAGAAACTGAAGGAAGTTTTTCCAAACACGTTTACTACATTTATACAAGGGATGATAAGGGAAATGATAAGGAGCAACAATACACGTTGCACACTGTCAAAATTCATAAGTTGAACGGTAATGAACCTGACTATGTACTGACTAAACGATTCAGCACAAACGAGCAGGAGATCAGTGAAAGTATTTGGACATTTACGTTCAGTAATCCCATAGATTATAGCCAATTACAGCACGCTGTAAAACAATATATGGACGGGGGTATTTAAGCTGATGCCATACACAGTATTAGGAAACAAGATTAATATTATACTCTATCCCAAACAGAAAGCAACTCTATAGGGCCGCTTCCTGTTTTATTGTCTTTATAGCGATAAGACCTATAAGGTTTTGAAAACCTTATAAGTTTTTTTGTGTCGCAAAAAAGCGGCCCGAAAAGGAGCCGCTTGATATTATGTGTTCGCTATTGTCGCTTATGCGCTGTAATGATCTGAATTCAATGCTGGATTGGCCTTCTCTGCAGCCTCAATGCCTTCAAAAGAAGACAGTGTTTCGCCTTTGCCTTTGCGCACCCAGGTGGTGTGCTCAAAATGCGCGGAAGGCTTACCGTCGGCAGTCACAATCGTCCAGCCATCGTCTGATTGGTTGATGTTGCGCGTACCCATATTAATCATGGGCTCTATGGCCAATACCATTCCTTCTTTCAGGCGTTTACCATCGCCGCGGCGGCCATAGTTGGGCACCTGGGGATCTTCGTGCAGGTTTTTACCGACACCATGACCGACCAGTTCCCGCACCACGCCATAGCCGTATTGGCCATTGGTATAACTCTCAATTGCATAAGAGATATCGCCTACCCTGTTGCCATCGGCGGCCTGGGCCACGCCACGCAACACGGATTCCTTAGTCACCCGCAACAATTTGAGCGTCTCTGCAGCAACATCGCCAATGGCGAAGGTATAGGCAGAATCGCCATGATAACCATTCATATACACTCCGCAGTCTACAGAGATAATATCCCCATCCTTCAGCTCATAATCGCTGGGGAAACCGTGCACTACGGCTTCATTGACGCTGATACAAAGGGAGAACGGGAAGGCATGGTCTTTAGGACCATATCCTTTAAACGAAGGGATCCCCCCGTTGTCGCGGATAAAGGTCTCCGCCATCTTGTCTATAGACAATGTACTGATACCTGGCTTTAAAAAAGTTGCCACCTGTGTTAAGGTGGCACTAACCATTAAGGCACTTTTTCTGATAATCTCTATCTCTTCTTTACTTCTGATATGGATCATTAGGCAATTTGATTATAATTTCTTTATTCTGCCACAGGAGCTGCAGTGGTGCGGCCCATGATCCTGCCTGATTTCATCATACCATCGTAATGACGCATCAGCAGGTGGCTTTCTATTTGTTGTAAAGTATCGAGGATTACACCCACACCGATCAGCATGGAGGTTCCGCCGAAGAAGGTAGCAAAACCGCTGGTCACACCCAGCAGGCCGGCAATACCGGGCAGGATACCGGCTACTGCGAGGAACACGGCACCCGGCAGGGTGATACGGTCCATGATGGTAGCGATAAAGTTTGCTGTAGGTTCTCCGGGTTTGATACCGGGGATAAAGCTGTTGTTACGCTTCAGGTTATCCGCCATTTCTGTGGGGTTGAAGATCAACGCCGTGTAGAAATAAGTAAAGGCGATCACCAGCACGGCATAGATAAAGTTGTGCCAGAATGAGGTCGGATCGGACAGGGAACGCATGAATCCGCCTGTTGCTCCTTCCGTAGTCATTTTGGTAAAGCCTACAATGGTACCGGGGATAAACAGGATGGCCTGAGCGAAGATGATCGGCATCACACCGGAAGAGTTTACTTTCAGCGGAATGAAATCACGCGCACCACCGGCTACTTCTTTAGCAGCATTGGTGCTGCCAATGATACGGCGGGCATAGTTCAGCGGGATTTTACGTACACCCTGGGTGAGCAGGATCAGACCTACGATCACTGCGATGAACACAGCGATCTCTACCAGGAAGATCAGCAGACCGCCGCCACCGCCGCTATTTTTGGCGGTGAACTCCTGGATGATAGACTCCGGCAGACGGGCGAGGATACCCACCATGATGAGGATGGAGATACCATTACCAATTCCTTTATCCGTGATCTTTTCACCCAGCCACATGACGAACAAAGTACCTGCTGTCAACACAACAACAGTAGTAAACCAGAACAGGAAGCTGCTGTACTCAGGGATCAGGGCCTGGGCAAACTCAGGACCACGCAGGTAAGCGACGTAAGCACTGGCCTGGAAGATGGTCACGACTACGGTCAGGTAACGGGTGTATTGGTTCACTGTACGGCGGCCGCTTTCTTCTTTCTGAAGTTTAGCTACCTGGGGTACAACGATACCTGCCAGCTGCATAAAGATCGAAGCCGAGATATACGGCATTACACCCAATGCAAATATAGAGGCCCGGCTAAAGGCGCCACCGGCAAAGGCATTAAACAGGCCCAGCAGACCATCAGGTCCGCCGCCGGATTTGGCATCCAGGATCACCGGGTTAATACCGGGCAAGGTGATATAACAACCAACGCGGTACACGAGGATCAGTGCCAGTGTAAATAAAATACGCTTCCGGAGATCTTCAATAC
This sequence comes from Chitinophagaceae bacterium, assembly GCA_016786525.1. Taxonomy (GTDB): domain Bacteria; phylum Bacteroidota; class Bacteroidia; order Chitinophagales; family Chitinophagaceae; genus Rurimicrobium. The sequence continues at coordinate 6,212 of JAEUVW010000348.1, read as the reverse complement.
TCCAGATATTCTTCAGCGTTTCGATAAATTTCTTCACAGGATTCTAAATAAATGTGGTGATAAAGCAGCAAGTAAAATAAAATGCGAATAAACGACAAAAGACGCACTTTTGCAAATGCGTCTTTTTGAAAGATAATCTATTAAAGAATTTCAACAGTTCCGCCGGCGGATTCGATTGCTGCTTTTGCTTTTTCGCTGATGGCATTCACAACAAATTTAAGGTTGGTCTTGCTCATCTCTCCGTTACCCAGGATCTTTACAAGAGCAGTTCTGTTGATCAGGCCGTTCATGTAGAGATTATCCAGGTTGAACTCGTCAAATTCGTATTTTGAAATGATGGTATCCAGTTGACCCAGGTTAAATACTGTGTACTCAACACGGTTCATATTTTTGAAACCGCGCTTAGGCATACGGCGCTGGATCGGCATCTGACCACCTTCGTGGCCTTTTTTGCTTTGATAACCGGTACGGGCTTGTTGTCCTTTGTTACCTTTTCCGGCAGTAGTACCGCCGCTACCTTCACCGCGTCCGACACGCTTCCTTGAGTGTGTAGATCCTTCGGCTGGTTTCAGATTGTGTAGTTGCATTGTGTTACAATTTTAAAACTTGCGCGGACTGTAGAACCGCTCGCAAATTATGGATGATTAAATATTATTTTACTTCTTCAACTTTCACCAGGTGGTTCACTGTGCGAACCATACCCAGGATAGCCGGAGTAGCTTCTACTTCTACGGACTTGTTCATTTTGCGCAGTCCCAAAGCGATCAGGGTGCGTTTCTGAAATTCAGGACGATCGATACCGCTTTTTACTTGTGTAACTTTAATCTTTGGCATAAAATTTTATTTTTCGATCCGGAAGGCTGGGCCTGCCAGGAATCTTATCCGTTAAAAACTTTTTTCAGGCTAACGTTGCGTTGTTTGGCAACAGCAATCGGCTCACGCAGTTTGCTCAGGGCTACTACAGTTGCTTTTACCACGTTCTGAGGATTAGCAGAACCCAGAGATTTGGACAGGATATCGGTGATACCTACTGCTTCCAGTACCGCACGCATGCTGCCTCCGGCGATAACACCGGTACCGTGTGCTGCAGGGCGGATCAGAACTTTAGCGGCGCCTTCTTTGGCAAATTGCTCGTGAGGGATGGTACCGTTCATTACCGGAACTTTGATGAGATTTTTCTTCGCATCGTCGATTCCTTTAGTGATCGCTTCCTGAACCTCTTTTGCTTTACCCATACCCTGACCGACAATACCATTGCCGTTTCCTACGACTACCAGGGCAGAGAAGCTGAATGCACGGCCACCTTTAGTTGTTTTCACAACACGGTTGATGGCTACTACCTTTTCGTGCAGTTCCAGTTCACCGGCTTTTACTCGAGTTAATTGTGTCTTAGACATTTCTTTGTTATTATTTTGATTGCGGTGCAACAAGTTGTTCCACCAACGTCTTATTAAAGATTAAAATTAGAACACCAGGCCTCCTTCACGTGCACCATCAGCGATCGCTTTTACACGTCCGTGATACAAATAACCACCACGGTCAAAAACGCAGGTATCGATACCCAGGGCTCTTGCTTTCTGAGCCAGGGCTTTACCCACCAACACAGATTGCTCGATTTTTGTACCTTTCTGAGCAGCGATATCTTTCTGACGGGAGTTAGCCGCTACGAGTGTAGTACCGGTTACATCATCGATCATTTGTGCATAAACATCTGTGTTGCTGCGGAATACAGACAGGCGGGGTTTTTGAGCTGTACCACTGATTTTGGTACGGATGCGCCAACGTAATTTCTGGCGGCGAACTACTTTATTATCTAATGACATTGTATTTACTTTTTAGTTTTACGGGCTTCGCGGGGCGAGCTACCGATGAGTATGAATATAAGTTGAGCACTTTTGCAAATGCTCAACTTTTAGATCTTATTATTTACCAGCAGACTTACCAGCTTTACGACGAACGATTTCATCCTGGTAACGCACACCTTTACCTTTGTACGGCTCTGGTTTACGCAGGCTGCGCAGTTTGGCAGCTACCTGTCCGATCAGTTGTTTGTCGATAGACTCCAGGGTGATCGTAGGGTTCTTACCTTTTTCAGCCGTGGCGCTTGCTTTGATTTCTTTAGGCAATTGCAGGATGATGTTGTGAGAATAACCCAGTGCCAGGTCAATTTCCTGACCGGTAACGGCAGCACGGTAACCCACACCCACCAGTTCCAGTGTTTTCTTGAATCCGTCTGTAACACCGACTACCATGTTGGCGATCAGGGAACGATACAGACCGTGCATCGCGCGGTGACGGATCTGGTCTGTAGGACGGGTAATTTCGATATTGCCGTCTTTTACTTCAACTTTGATATCCCTATCAACGTTGAGTTTCAATTCCCCTTTGGGTCCTTTTACAGACACTTCGTTGGTAGGAGAAACCGTCAGGGTAACACCACTTGCAACGGGGATCAGTTTTTTGCCTATACGTGACATAATTTCTGTTTGAAAAATTTGTTATTGTTGTTGTTTCACTCTTGCCTGACCGGTCAGCCTGTATAGGATGTAGGGCTTAATGTATCAGGACTTTAGTTGCTTAGAATATGTTGCACAAAACCTCGCCACCTACATTCTGGGCGCGGGCTTCTTTGTCGGTCATCACACCTTTGGAAGTAGAAACGATCGCTACACCCAGACCGTTTTGTACACGGCGGATATCGGCTGGTTTTGCATATTGACGCAGACCGGGACGGCTTACGCGCTCCAAAGTACGGATAGCAGGTTCCTTCGTTGCTGCATCATATTTCAAAGCTATTTTAATCACACCTTGTTTGTTATCGTCCTCGAATTTGTATTTCAGGATGTAACCTTTATCGTAAAGGATCTCTGTAATGCGTTTTTTAACGTTAGAGGCAGGAATTTCCACGATGCGGTGTTGTGCCATCTGGGCGTTACGAATACGGGTCAGAAAATCTGCAATAGGATCTGTAACCATTGTTTATTTTAGGTTTTTTTAATGAAATAATTGTAACCGGTTTCAGCGGAAGATACCGCTGACCTCGAAACTAAAAATTCTGCTTACCAGCTGGCTTTCTTTACGCCTGGGATTTTACCATCCAGTGCCATGTCGCGGAAAATGTTACGGCACATACCGAAGTGGCGCATGTAACCTTTAGGACGACCTGTCAGCTGGCAACGGTTTTTCAGACGTACAGGCGAAGCGTTTTTCGGAAGTTTATCCAGGGCTGCATAATCACCGGCTGCTTTCAGAGCGGCACGTTTCTCAGCATACTGGGCAACCAGTTTTTCGCGTTTAGCCTGGCGGGCTTTTACGGATTCTCTTGCCATATATTAGTTGTTGTCTTTTTTAATGTTCTTGAAAGGCATACCCAGTTCTTTCAACAGTTCGTATGCTTCTTCGTTCGTACGGGCAGTCGTCACAAAAGTGATGTCCATACCGCTGATACGGTTTACCTTGTCGATGTTGATCTCAGGGAAGATGATCTGCTCGGTAACACCCATAGTGTAGTTACCACGGCCATCAAATGATTTTTCGTTGATGCCTTTGAAGTCACGTACACGGGGCAGTGATACGGCTACAAAGCGATCCAGGAAATCATACATATTGGTGCTGCGCAGTGTTACACGGCAACCAATCGGCATTGCTTTACGCAATTTGAAGTTGGAGATATCTTTTGTAGACAATGTCGGTACGGCTTTCTGGCCGGAGATGTTGGTCATCTCGTTTACTGCGTCATCGATCAGTTTTTTGTCTGAAGTAGAACCTTTCACACCCTGGTTCAGGCAGATCTTTACCAGGCGTGGGCACTCCATTACTGATTTGTAGCCAAACTTTTTCATCAAAGCTGGTACAATCTCGCTTTTATATTTAGCCTGGAGTCTTGGGGTATATGTTGTCGTTGCCATTATTTAATTACCTCCCCTGTTTTTTTAGAAATACGAACGAAAGAGCCTTCTTTCCTTTCGCGTTTGATGCGGGAAGGCTGCTTGGTTTTAGCGTCCCAAAGCATCACGTTAGAGATGTTGATAGGCGCCTCTTGCTTCACGATACCGCCCTGAGGATTCTGAGCGTTCGGTTTCAAGTGTTTCGTGATGATGTTCACTCCTTCAACGAGCACGAGGCCCTTCTGAGGATACACCGCCTGTACGATCCGGGGAGTAGTACGGTCTCTATCATCACCGGCGATCACCACGATGCTGTCGCCCTTCTTGATATTAAATTTGGGTTGAAATCTCTTTTTCACTGCTTATATTATTAAGTTGTCGTACTTCGTTTTTCCAAACGGGCTGCGAAGGTACAACATAAATTTTACAATACCTCAGGTGCGAGGGAAACAATTTTCATATATCCCTTATCGCGCAATTCGCGGGCTACCGGGCCGAAGATACGGGTACCGCGGGGGTCGTCTGAGTTGTTCAGCAATACCACAGCGTTGTCATCGAAGTTGATGTAGGAACCATCTTTACGACGCAGGCGGTTTTTGGTACGAACGATAACTGCTTTGGAAACAGTACCTTTTTTCATATTGCCTCCAGGGATAGAGTCTTTTACGGTAACGACGATCTTGTCTCCGATACCGGCATAAGCCTGGCCTGAATTTCCCAACACGCGAATGCACAATACTTCTTTGGCACCACTGTTGTCGGCTACGCTGAGCCTAGATTCTTGTTGTATCATCTTTCAATAAGATTACTTAGCTTTTTCAATAATTTCTACTAACCTCCAGCATTTGTTCTTGCTCAGGGGGCGTGTTTCCATGATGCGCACTACATCACCGATACCGGCTTTGTTTTCTTCGTCGTGCGCCATGAATTTGGTCGTTTTTTTAACGAACTTTCCGTAGATCGGGTGTTTTACTTTACGTTCTACAGAAACAGTGATGCTTTTTGCCATCTTGTTGCTGCGAACAATACCGATACGTGATTTTCTACTTTTTCTTACTATCGTAGTTGCCATCTCTTAAATATTATTCGTTAGATACCTGCTTTTCTTTTTGTTTGCTCCGTTTTGATACGAGCGATTTCACGGCGGAGTGAACGGATAGTCAGCGGGTTCTCTATCGGGTTCACAGCATGGCTGAAGCTCAGTCTTTTCAACTGCAATTCAGTTTCTGCAATTTTATCGGCCAAGCCCTGATTATCCAAAGAGCGATAATCCTCTTTTTTTGCTTTTTTTGCCATTGTTGCTTTTATTTATTGGGGAGACGGGCTCCCGGTCTTAATTAAAAAATAGTTGAGTTCCTTGGTACCGGGCCTGATTAAGCTTCGCTATAGTCCCTGCGTGTCACGAATTTGGTCGCAATCGGCAGTTTTTGTGCTGCCAGTTCCATTGCTTCCTGGGCTATTTTCTGAGAAACACCTTCGATCTCGAACAAGATGCGGCCTGGTTTTACAACAGCTGCCCAGTATTCCAGGCTACCTTTACCTTTACCCATCCTTACCTCTGCAGGCTTGTTGGTGATCGGTTTGTCAGGGAAAATGCGGATCCACACGTTACCTTCACGTTTCATGTGACGGGTCATGGTCTGGCGCGCAGCTTCGATCTGGCGGTTCGTGATCCATTTAGGTTCCAGCGCTTTGAGGCCGAATGAACCAAATGCAATCGTTGCTCCTCTTTGAGCGTTGCCTCTGATCCGGCCTTTGTGGGCTTTCCTGTGTTTTGCTTTTTTCGGCTGTAACATGGTTACAATATTTTATTAAAAGTGTATGCTTAAATATGTTTTACCGCTCCCTATTCTTAGTTGCGTGGAGCACCGCCTCTGTTGCCACCGCCACGGCGATCGCCTGAAGGTTTCCTGTCGCCACGGTCGCGGCCACCACCACGGCGGTCGTCACCGGCAAATGCTGCAGAACGTGATCCGGCATTGCCTTTGGCTTCAGCACCGGCAGCTACGTTAGGGTTCAGGTCTCTTTTACCCAGTACTTCACCTTTACAGATCCATACTTTGATACCGATCTTTCCGTAAACAGTCAGGGCAAATACAGATGCATAATCGATATCCATACGGAAGGTATGCAGCGGTGTACGGCCTTGTTTGAATTCTTCAGAACGTGCGATCTCAGCACCGCCCAAACGGCCGCCTACTTTGATCTTGATTCCTTCAGCACCCATCCTCATAGCGGTAGTAATCGCCATTTTGATTGCGCGCTTAAAGCTTACACGGCCTTCGAGCTGACGGGCAATGGTTTCACCAACAATCATTGCATCCA
>JAEUVW010000308.1 GCA_016786525.1 Chitinophagaceae bacterium | reverse complement strand
CGCAGTTGCCGCAGCGAACGAGCAGGTAGACGCTACCCCTATGGAAGGATTTAACCCTGCCGCCCTGGACGAGATCCTCGGCCTGGAAGCAAAAGGCCTGGGCAGCGTGGCCATCATGGCCCTGGGCTACCGCGATGCAGCGAATGATTACCTGCTGGGCGCCAAAAAAGTGAGGAGAACAGCAGCAGACCTGTTTACCTTAGTATAAACTATTAATGGTCAGCACAGGCAATATAAGGAAATGGGGAAATGGGCTCAGCCTGTTCCTGCTGCTGCTTTGCGCCAGGCTACCGGCATGACCGCAGCCCAAAAAACAAAACAGATCAAACACTACAAAAAATTACAGATGAACGATACAAGCAACACGATGCTGGTAGAAGTATGGAGCGATGTGATGTGCCCTTTCTGCTACATTGGCAAAAGGAAATTTGAAGCGGCTTTAGCCGCTTCCGGTCACAGTGGCAACATTCGCCTGGTCTGGAAAAGCTTTCAGCTCGACCCGGGCATACAGGCTTCTGACAATAAAGACTATGCAGGTTTCCTGCAAAAAAAGAAAGGCTTCTCTGAAGCACAAACCAAAGGTATGCTGGAGCAGGTCAGCAGCATGGCCCGCGGCGAAGGCCTGGATTTTCATTTTGAAAAAGCAGTCGTGGCCAACTCTTTCGATGCCCACCGGCTATCGCAGCTGGCCCAACAGCAGGGCGTACAGGATGCGGTTGAAGAAGCTTTGTTCCTTGCCCACTTTACCGAAGGAAAAGACATCAGCGACAAGGAAACACTGAAAGCTATCGGTGTTGCCTGCGGACTGGATGCCGCAGCCATCGAATCGCTGCTGCACAGCAATGCGTTTACAGAAGCAGTCGTACAGGATATTGATGAAGCCGGCCAGATCGGCGTCCGCGGTGTTCCGTTCTTTGTATTCAACAGGAAATACGCGATCTCCGGCGCACAGGATACGAATGTATTCAGCAACACGATCGACAAAGCCTATACGGAGTGGCAGAAAGAAAATGAGGCAGCAGGCCTGCAGGTCATAGAAGGCAAAGTATGCAAGCCTGGTGGGGAATGTGAATAAGCCCGCCTATTTTACTGATGAGATATCCTGTGCCTGCGCACAGGATATTTTTTTATCGTAGCATTGCAGTATGGAGCCCATCCTTACGACAACGCGTTTGAGCCTCCGGGAATTTACACCCGGTGATGCTGCCTTTATCCTGCGCCTGCTCAATACGGAATCCTGGATCAGATATATCGGCGACCGGAATGTCCATACCCTCAGCGATGCGGAAGCCTATTTGCAAAACGGGCCGATCAGCAGCTACCGGCAACACGGCTACGGCCTCTGGCTGGCGTCCTTAAAAGACCAGGATGTCCCGGTAGGCATGTGCGGCATCATCAAAAGGGACACATTGGATCATCCCGATATCGGCTTTGCGTTCCTGCCGGAATATACGGGCAAAGGCCTGGCCTATGAGTGTGCCGCAGCTACTGTGCAGCTTGCCTTTGAGCATTTTAAGCTGAATGAATTGTGGGCCATCACTTTACCCGAGAACAGTAATTCTATCCGGCTACTGGAAAAAACCGGCCTGTCGCTGCAGGAGGAAATGCCCTGGCCGCAGACCAACGAGATGTTGCTCAAATACGTGATCCGCAGAGACGGCTGAGTTTTTGTCGCATTTGCTTGTTACTTTTACGCTTTATGGAGCAAAAACGCGTTATTTTCCTGGGTTCTAAACCGATTGGCTACGATTGCTTTCAATACCTTATTGCCCAACAGGAGCAATTAGGCATACAAGTCACCGGCCTGCTCACACAAAGCCGATCTGAATTTGAGGGCAACAGCGATCTGAAGCAGGTGGCCGCAGCGCACAATATTCCTTTGATCCCTTCCCTGGAGGAACTCCCCGAATGCGACATCCTGTACTCGGTTCAATATCACCAGATCTTAAAGGCGGAGCATATTGCAAAAGCAAAGCAAATTGCCGTGAACCTGCACATGGCACCCCTGCCCGAATACCGGGGCAGCAACCAATTCTCCTTTGCGATCATCGACGGCAAAGAAGAATTCGGCACCACCATACACCAGATGGACAGCCGTATTGACCATGGCGATATCCTGTTCCAGAAGCGCTTCGACATCCCCAAAAAATGCTGGGTCAGCCAGCTCTATGACCTGACTTACACGGCTTCGATCAAACTGTTCCGGCAAACCCTGGCCCATGTGATCAGCGGTAATTTCCGCCCGGTACCGCAGCAGGATCTCATCCCATCCAAAGGCACCTCATTGCATTACCGGCACGAGATCGTAGACATCAAACGCATAGACCTCGAATGGGACGAAGAGAAGATCAAACGTCATATCCGCGCCACCATGATGCCGGGATTTGAACCCCCTTATTGTGAAGTTGCCGATCAGAAAATCTATTTTACAAAGGCGTTCTGATGGCAAAAAAAACACGCATTGTCTGCACGGTAACCAACGACCTGAACTACGACCAGCGCATGATCCGGATTTGCACGGCGCTGGCCAATGCGGGCTACGAGGTATCGCTGATCGGCTTCAAAAAGAAAAACAGCAAGGCACTGGTACCACGGCCGTTCAAACAATTGCGCATACCGATCATTGCCGAAAAAGGCAAACTGATGTATGTTGACTACTGGATCAAACTTTTTTTCGTGTTGCTGTTCCGCAAAGCGGATATCTTCTGCGCCATCGACCTGGACACGATCATGCCTGTGTATTATGCCTCCCGCATCCGGGGCAAAAAAAGGGTGTACGATGCGCATGAATTATTTACCGAACTGAAAGAAGTGATCAGTCGCCCTTCCGTTCACAGGATGTGGCTGTGGATCGAAAGGCATACGGTACCGAATTTCCCCGTAGGATACACCATAGGCGAATGCTATGCAGAAGAGTTTAAGCGGAAGTACGGTGTCCGCTATGGTGTGGTCAGGAATGCTACAGTCTTAAAGCCTTTGACGATTCCCGAAAAGAAAGAAAAATATATCCTGTACCAGGGAGCCGTGAATGTGGGCCGCCGCTTCGAGCAGCTGATCCCGGCCATGCAGTTTGTAGACGCTCCGCTGATCATCTGCGGGGAAGGCAATTTTTTTGAAGAAACAAAAGCCCTGGTGGCACAATACAAACTGGAGCACAAGGTCACTTTTAAAGGCTATGTACCGCCTGAAGAACTGCGCCGGTACACGCTCAGCGCCTGGGCAGGCATTACCCTGTTCGAAGATACCAGCCTGAGCAACCGCCTCAGTATGGCCAACCGCTTTTTCGACTATATGCACGCTGCAGTACCACAGGTCTGCAACCTGTATCCTGAATATGAAAAAGTGAATGCTCAGTTTGAGATCGCTACTTTACTGGACGAACCGAACCCGGAAAACATTGCCGCAGCGCTGAACCGCCTGCTGGCAGATGAAGCGTATCACCAAAGGCTGGAACAAAACTGCCTGGGCGCACGCGAAGTCTATTGCTGGCAGATGCAGGAAAAAACATTATTGGACACTTATGCCCGGATCAGTTCATAACGCCGTTCACCTCATCTCTTCGGATGTACCTTACCCTGCCGACTATGGCGGGATGATCGATGTGTTCTACACCATCAGGCAACTGGCGCAAGCGGATATAGAGATTTACCTGCATTGCTTCCAGTATGGCCGCGACGAGGCGCCGGAACTGGAGCAGTATTGCAAAGAAGTGCACTATTACAAAAGGAAAACCGGCCTGGCCGGGCTGTCGCTTTCCTTGCCCTATATGATGTACTCGCGCCGCGATAAGCATCTGCTGCCCAACCTGCTTCGTGTCGATGCACCGATTATTTTTGAAGGCATCCATTGTTGTTACCTGTTGAACGAGCCGTCGCTTGCCGGCAGAAAAAAAATACTCCGCAACCAGAACGTGGAGCAGCAATACTATTCGCTGCTGGCAGACAGAACAGGCAATCCTTTAAAAAAACTTTACTTCCGGGCAGAGGCCGCTTTGCTGCGCCGTTTTGAAAACAGGCTGCAGGCTGCGGATTACCTGGCGCCGATCTCGCAAAAGGATACGGAGTTCTTTAAAACCTTGTATCCTGGGAAGCCGGTTGTGTACCTTGCAGGCTTTCATCCTTTCGATAAAATACGGTCACAGGCGGGACAAGGTACTTATTGCCTGTACCAGGGCAACCTCGGGCATCCGGAGAATATAGAAGTAGCCTTGTTCCTGGTCCGTGAAGTTTTCGCTGCCATGGACATCCCTCTTGTCATTGCCGGGCGCAACCCTCATCCGAAAATTATTGCAGCCTGCGCCGCACACGGCCACATCAGGCTCATCGCCAATCCGGAAGAAGAAAAAATGCAGGAACTGATCGCAGCAGCACAGGTTCATGTGTTGCCGACTTTCCAGGCCAGCGGCCTGAAGCTGAAACTGCTGTACGCCCTATATGCCGGGCGCTTTGTATTGGCGAACAAGGCTATGCTGTACGGAACCGGTTTGGATGCCGTCTGTGAACAAGCCGAAACACCGCTGCAATTCGCAGACAAGATAAAAGACTTAATGCAACATCCCTTTACGCAACAGGATATCGACCAAAGAGCGACAGAGCTGAACCGTATCTATGATAATACCGGCAAAGTATCCAGGCTGATCGCACTGATCAATTTATAAAAATATTTACCCTACAAATCATTTTGCGGAGAATAAGAGGGCTATTCTCCGCATTTTTTGCGGAGAATAATAGCAAATCTGCGGAGAATACCGTACATTTACCGCAAACTTTGCGGAGAATAGATGTATATCCATCAAAGAAAGGAATGGCCCCGCTTTTCCTGGGAGGAAAATGAACTGGTAGACTTACTGACTGAAGTACGCTACCTGCAGGGGCGCCTGTATGGCAGAATGGAAGCATTGGGGTTTAACCTGCAGGAAGAGGCTACCCTGCAAACCTTTACCCAGGATGTGCTGAAGTCCAGCGAAATCGAAGGAGAATTGCTGAACCCTGACCAGGTACGTTCGTCTATCGCTCGCCGCCTGGGCATCGAAGTGGCGGGACTTGTACCTTCGGACCGGCATGTGGATGGTGTGGTGGACATGATGCTGGATGCCACACAGCGCTATAGCGAGCCCCTGACGGCGGAACGCCTTTTTGGCTGGCATAGCTCCCTGTTTCCCTCCGGCAGAAGCGGCATGCAGCAATTAGTAGTGGGGCAATGGCGCACGAATACCAAAGACGACCCGATGCAGGTAGTCTCCGGGCCTATGGGTCGCGAAAAGGTGCATTTCCAGGCGCCGGATGCCGAACTGCTGGACGAAGAGATGGGTCAATTCCTCCACTGGTTTAACGGCCTTAACTCTTTAGATCCTGTACTGACAGCGGGCCTGGCGCATCTTTGGTTTGTGACCATACATCCCTTCGACGATGGCAACGGGCGTATCGCCAGGGCTATCACGGATATGCAGCTGGCCAGGGCAGACAACAGTACCCGCCGCTTTTACAGCTTGTCGGCACAGATCCGTACCGAACGGAAAGAGTATTACGATATGCTGGAATCCACGCAGAAGGGAGACATGAACATCACACCCTGGCTGAAATGGTTCCTGGAATGCTGCAACAGGGCCCTGTCGCACTCCGGCGAACTGCTGGATGCCGTCTTGAAAAAAGCCCGGCTCTGGGAGCATCCCGGTACGCGGGATATCAACGAACGGCAACGCCTGATGCTGAACAAACTGTCAGATCATTTTGTCGGGAAACTGACTTCATCCAAATGGGCAAACATAGCCAAATGTTCGCAGGACACCGCTACGCGCGATATCCAGGACCTGGTGCGGCGTGGCGTGCTGCTGAAGGAGGCTGCGGGGGGCAGGAGCACCAGTTATCAATTGAACACAGAGTTGTAATGGTCACTTCAAACCCACCCCTAACCCCTCCATAGGAGGGGAAGCACGCACGTCGGCCTCGTCTGCAATTGCAGACGAGCATATTTTTCAAATCAATTGCCAGATCGTACCATTGCCAAACCTACCCCCCACTAAGGCAGGACAGACGTTCCCGCACATAAAAGGAAACTATTCCCCGCCTGATGCGAGGAAAGCATACCCTCTCGCGAATGTCATCCCGTAGGGATTTGTACCAGAATGCGTCATCTGCCCTAATGCTCCCTGCGGTGTTTGGTCGATTTGACTTTGTTGGTAATCAGCCCGGAGAACAGGCGCTTCAGCATGGCCTCTGCAAACAGGCGCAGCTTTTTTCCCGGCCCGTCTTCGGGCCGTGCAAAGAAGGTGGTCTTATGGATATAAGACGCCCCGCCTGTGGGTTGCTGTGAAAAATAGTAGTTGGAAATGCAGGCCCGTACGCCGCCCTGCTTCACTACTTTATTGACGGAATGTATGGATGTCGTATTGGTCTCCATCATGATCAGCCTGTTGAAGGCCGCAGTGATCTCTTTGCGCTCGCCCATCGACTCGCTCCAGAGCTCGAGGTTGCCGCCGTTTGCGGCCTGCCAATCGGGGCTGATGTAATACAGGGCATTCAGT
>JAEUVW010000246.1 GCA_016786525.1 Chitinophagaceae bacterium | reverse complement strand
CAGGATCTGCGCAGCTTCAGCAACAAGCCGGCCCTGTATACACCACACCCTTTATACGACAATTTCGGCAGCGCACCGGGCAAAGCCGAAGCGCTGGAAAAACTCGGCCTGAACCCGAAGGACAGGCATTTGCTCTTCTTTGGGTTCATCCGCAAATACAAGGGCCTGGACCTGCTGCTGGAGGCCATGGCCGATGAGCGGGTAAGGGCTTTACAGCTCAAACTGATCATAGCAGGGGAATACTACAGCGACGCCGGCCTGTACACCGGGCTGATCGAAACCTACGGGCTGCAGCAAACCGTACGCCTGTTTACCGACTTCATCCCCAACAACGAAGTACCGCTTTACTTTGCCGCGGCAGACCTGGTGGTACAGCCATACAAGACAGCAACGCAAAGTGGCATTACCCAGATCGCGTACCACTTTGAAAAACCAATGATCGTCACCAATGTCGGCGGCCTTGCGGAAAATGTACCCGATGGCAAAGTGGGCTTTGTTGCCGAGCCTACTGCGGCTTCCCTTGCCGAAGCCCTGCTGCGCTTCTTCTCCGGAGACCCGATCCCGGACCTGCAACAAAACCTCAGGGACGAAAAAAAGAAATACAGCTGGGATACTTTTATCAGCAAACTGCTTTCGCTTAAAGGGCAATAAGACAAAGAAATTTCCACGTTTTTGAACGAAAAGTCTGTAACCAAAAAATGTATGCGTTACATTCGTTTATCCTCTCTTTCATAAGGATTTAAAAAGTTGAAAAAGAAAGCCGTCCCCTATCCGGGACGGCTTTCTTTTTTCCTGCCGGCAAGCCGTGCAGAAATGATCTACGCATAAAAAAAGTGCTTGCCCTTGAAGGCAAGCGCTTTCAGTATGATGTACCGGCTGGTACTACAGACCTGCAGTGATGGTATATTTTACCAGTACTTTACAGTTCAGTTCCTTATCCGTTGTCTTACGTGTCTTACCCGATACGCGGTAAGAGAAGGTATTCGCATTCAGGAAGTAGTCTTTCAGATCAAGCGAACTGTTGACCGGCAGGTTCAGCGTTTGCCCTTCGGTGTCGGGATTGTTGCTTACGGAAGCCAGTGTGAGCCATTCAACTTTGGTGTTGGATTTTACTTCCAGCTTGCAGGACTCGAGGACGGAAAAATTGTTTTTACTGTCTCCGTTGCTCAAGGTCAGTTCGCAGGATTTTACCCGCACTTCTTTGATATTATTGGCACTGACCTGGCTGTTTTGTGCCTTGATCATACTGTCCAGGTTCACATAAATATCATCGGTACCCAATGTCACTTCCCCGGTGGTCACCAATACGGGAATGGTAAATTCGCCATCGGCGTTGTCCAGGTTCAGGTTTACTTTCGCCAGGTCCTTTACCTTATCGCAAGACGAAAAAACAGACAAGCCCAATACCATCAATAAAGCAGAGGCGCACAATATCTTCTTCATATTTTAAAAATTTCCTGCAAATATAGGGTACAATTTCAAAAATTGTCTCATTTGTGCAACAAATCATTGTGTTCCAACGTTTACAAGGAAACGGGTTACCGACTTGTCAAATAAAAACTAATTTCGCTCCTTATTTTTTTGCTATGCGCCTGTTCTCCCTTTTCTGGATTGCCTTCTTTACCGCACTGACCCTAAGCAGCAGCTCCTGCCGCAAGGATGCGGATGTCATCAGGCAGAGCGGTACCTTACGGTTTTCCGCAGACACCTTGTTGTTTGATACCGTGTTCGTTTCTGCGGGCAGCACCACTTACAAGATCAAGATCTATAATACCCTGAACAAAACAGTAACCCTGAGCAGCGTGCGCCTCGAAAAAGGCAGTGCTTCTTCTTTTAGCCTGAATGTAAATGGTATCAGCGGCAGGGATGTAGCCAACCAGGAGCTGGCGCCTCACGACAGTATGTATGTGTACAGCACCGTTACCATTGATCCTAATTCTTCCCTTTCCCCCTTCATCGTAGACGACCGGCTTATTGCCACGGTAAACGGCGCAGACTATTCGGTACCGGTCATTGCTTACGGGCAGAATGCGCGGTATATATTCGACAGTGTGCTGCAGACCCAGACCTGGGACAATGTATTGCCCTATGTGATCATCAACAATGCACTGGTAGACAAAAACCAAACCCTGACCATTGATGCCGGCTGCCGCGTGTATGTGCATCCCAATTCCCGTCTTTTCGTTGAAGGCACCTTACTGGTCAATGGCACGAAAACCGACAGTGTTGTATTCCAGACCGACCGCATCGACCGCAGCTATTTCGGGTACAGGGGCTACCCAGGAGAATGGGGCGGCCTGTACTTTACCGAAAACAGTAAAGGCAATAAACTGAAGTGGACCGTCATCAAAGACTGCGGCAACAGTACCAGAATTGGCCAGGGAATGGTACAACCTGCAGCGATACAGGTCGACAATAATCCCGGTATCTTCAATGCAGCGGATGGTGTGCACCTGGAGAACTGCGTCGTCGAAAACTCGATCGGGTACGGCCTGCTGAGTTTTGGCGGAAAAGTCAGTATGCTCAATACCCTGATCAATACCTGCGGCCAGCAAAATGTCGGTGTATTCCAGGGTGGCAACTTCGAATTCAACCAATGCACTTTTGTCACCTATGGTACCCGGCTGGTCAGCCATGTGGACGCACCGGTGATGAGCCTGCTGAATTACCTGGATACCAGCCAGACCAGCTATATTCCCGGCAACCTGAAAGCGGTACTGCGCAACTGTATTATCTACGGATCGCTGGAAGAGGAACTGGTCTGCAACAGCAAAGGCCCGGGCAGCTTTGATATCCTGTTCGATCATTGCCTGATCAAAGCAAAAACGGCCAATGGCAGCGTAGTTTTTTCGGAATGCAAATTCAATGAAGACCCGATGTTCGAGGACACCGACAAGTGGAATTACCGCCTGAAAGCGGGTTCTCCGGCACGGAATGCCGGCGCACCGCCTTTCTTCGGCACCAACCTTGATGATATCGGCGGCAGCCAGAATATGGGCGCTTATTAATAAATGCAAAACCTATAAGGTTTTTAAAACCTTATAGGTTTAAACCTGAGCGGTTTTAAGAATAGCTTCTTTCCCATCAGAACGACACCCGGAAGCTGCCGAAGATGCCGAAGCGGTTTTCGAGCGGCTCATTCACTACCGGGGCCGGGGCTACACGCCATACAAAATCAATCCGGAACAACTGGAAGATATTGTCTACCCCGGTACCGATCTCAAAATACGGAGTAGACTCAAGGGTCTTAAAATCAAAACCTTAGTTCAGGTTCAGCGCCTAGTTGGCTTACGACAACCTGCCGATAGCCGTCTTTACCGTCCAGAACTGGCGGAATTTTGCTTTCCGCAGCAGGGGGATATAATTGAACACACCGCCGCCGATATTATGCTCAAACATCAGCCCGGCGTACGTATCGCTCAGGAACTCAAAACGCTCCATCATGCTGAAAGCGTAGGGGCTGTAGTAATAGTAGTCATTACCCGGATGCACTTCCAGCAAAGGGTAAGGCAGGGTGCCAAAGTGCTTGCCGGCAAACAGGTTGTAGGTAATGGTGCCCAGGTGCGGCAGGCGTACAATATCGGACACATTCATGGTCAGCTTCTGGTACGCATAACCGCTGTTCAGGAAACCTTTTATACCTAAGGCAAAGCGCAGGGAAACAATGGGATATTTACTGCCCAGGCTTAACCTGTAGTAATCGCCTTCCAGGAAACGCTCCTTGTAGGCAAAGCGGAATTTCATGCCCACCTCTGAATTCACCACACTGGAAGCCGGTACGCCTTCATCTTTAAATATAGTCGTGGAGGGCAATGGAGCATACGGTGTAAACTCCTTTCTCAGGAAGGTAAACTCATGGCTGAAGCCATTGAAGTATTCTTTATAATGCTCAAATCGGGCATCTTTGACAAAAGCCAGCTTAAAAGGCAGGTAGCGTTTACGTACGGTATTGCTGAGGAAGTTGTCTGTGGCCGCTTCTGAATAATAACTGATGCTGCGGTCCAGGTCGCTGGTGTAAGATGCATACAGGCGGTGCCGCGGATGACGCTCCAGCAACCACAGCCCGGCCAGTTTGTATTTGACCCTCCTGTCTTTCGTACCGTAAGCCGTATAGCCATTCAGGTAAATATTTTTGAACAGCTTGGGGTTTGTACCCATCGAAAAACGGAACCGGTGCCCTTCTATCGGGTTGTTGTTGTACACCGACCAGTAAGGGCCGAATTCAAAAGGCCCAACATTCTGTGTACCCTTGCTCAGGAACAGGATCACATTCTTGGTCCGGTTAAAGATCGGCATCGTGTTCAGCGTATCGATCATGGAATAGATGGCTTTCTCATTCCGGTTCAGGGAGTCGTGCCGTTCTTCCGCCCAATAGGCCGCATCCTTATCCCGGGCACCTTCTTCTACGATCACATCCTGCTTTAATTTTTTGTTGTTGACGAAGGCCGTTACCGTGCTGTCATTCAGCAGGATACTTTTATACGAAGTGGTTTTGCGGCCGATGAAACCCGGCATTTTTTTTCCTCCGTAGGGTACTGTAAAGTCGGCAATGAATTTATCCTTTACATTGAACCAAAGGGAGTCGCCTACAGGGGCAAACTCCTGGTACAGGCTGACCCTGTTGACAAGGTTAATATTGGCTTCCTTCGAAATATCGAGGCTCATACGCTGTATGGCCAGCATGGAATCGGCTACCCAGAAGTCGCCGGTAAAGCAGTTCTCCGCCTCCCGCCGTGGTGCAAACTGTACCAGTATGATGCGCTGACCGTAGGCGTACTGTGTATCTTTGATCTGGTATTTATAGTACAGCAGGGCATTATTGTTGATGGGACTGACGAACTGCTTGCCGAATATGTCGATGAAGTTGTTGTACATATTGATCTGCTGGTACATACCGCCCAGGAACTGGGTAACACTCTCATTGTTGATCCCCTTGATCTGGCTGGCCTTGACCACTTCCTTTGTCTTTTTCGGGCTGCGCTGGAAGTAATAATCCGACAGGGTGTCCGTCAGGAAAACGGGAAGAAATGGCTTTTCCTCTGAAAAAGAATCGACGTTATTGAAGATAAAAGCAAAGGGCTTCATCATGGGTATCTTCTGAAACTGCTCCTTGCTCATGCGCACCAGGTCCAGCTCCAGCTTGTTGTACAGTTCGTACTTGTAATTGTCGTATTTATCCGGGTTATTGACAGGCTTTGCTTTGATGATGCGTTTCACCAGGGCTACCGCAGGGTCTTCTCCGGGCCTGATGATGACTTCCCGCAACAGGTTTTCTGTACGGGAGAGTTCCTCTTCCACTAAGATATCCTGCCTGCCGGTATCCACTTTCCGGTACAGTTTTTTATAGCCCAGCGCAGAGATCAGGATGCTGTCCGAGGGCGCGGTATCAAAACTGAAGGTAAACGTGCCATCCAGCTCAGTTGTATTGCCGATGGCCGAACGGGGAAACAACACCTGGGCAAAAGGAATCCCTTCTCCTGTATTGTAATCGCGGATAATACCCCGTACCGTTTTCCTGAACTGCGGCCCGGCAACAGGTGCGGCAGCAGTATTCAGGATGGAGTCTGTAAACAATTTCATCAGACTGTCCTGCAACCTGCGCTCAGACCGGGACAGTATTTCCAGCGCAGACTGCTGCAGTTTAGGGTCCGGGGGCGGGTTTTTCGGGTACGCTGCAGCACTGTCCACACCCTGGGCAAACACAAGACGGCAACAACACATCAGACTCAGCAGCAGCAAAATCCCAATCCTGTTCATGAAATAATTAAAACCTTGTTTTCCAATGTGATACAATTGCCATGCCAAGATAAGTTTTTTAGCATCATATTTACCACGCTTACCCTAAAATGCTGAAATTAGTTACCGGATCATGA